>NZ_JBSXNI010000026.1:0-86375 GCF_056857555.1 Acinetobacter sp. L-24
GAGCTTCTGCAATAACCGGGTAATTTGACGGGTGGAAAGATTCAGGATTTCAGCAGCACGGACCTGGGTAATACGATGATCTCTAACGTCTTGCAGAACTGCAAGACGTTGAATTTCTTTATCAGACATAGTGATCAGCATTTATATTTTATATCCAGTCCATGGTGATAAAAACCATCATAAACCAGACATTTTTATTGGTGAGAATATAGACACTTTAAATGGGTTCTAACAAGGGCCTTTCGTATAATCGCCATTATGTTAAATGGCACTAAGCATATTAATTTTGTCTATATTTACGATTATCAAATATGTTCATAAATATTAATGTAAAGAATACCATGAGGGCATATTGCAAACTAAAAGCAATAGCAGAAATATAAGGATGTGCGAAACTGTTTAAGTAGGTAAGAGTATCGCCTTTGCGCCATTCTTTATATGGTGGGAGAGGCTCATCATTAATAATAAACCAAGTCAGGTTCATTAGGCCTAAAGTAAAACAGAAAAATACAATGCCAAGCCAGCCATTGATAGACTGCTGGTTCTTATTTAATGTTGCATAATGCTGACGTATTTGTCTTACATATTTGGCTGGTAGTGGGTGTCTTAAATAATTAATAACAATAAGCCCAATCACGAAAAAATTACATATTGCAAAATAGTCATTTAGAAACTTATGTTGGCTTGAAATCGAAGAGTCAATTGTGGTCGGAAATAAGCCCTGAAATGAGAAATCAAAACTGACTATGACTAATGCGATTACAGTGGGTACAAGATAAAAATAATAAAATGGTGCTGTAACATCTAAATAATATAAAAAAGCTGATTTTTTTTTCATAGTTTTTGGTGATTTCGTTTAAGTTTTCCTAAAATTAACATAATACACGTTATACGAAATTCTCTATTTTATTTTATATAAATCATATTTTTATAGTCAAATAAAAAGCCTAACTTAGCTGAATCGGGCTTTTTTAATAATTTATTAAGTTCCACGCCTGTTATTTGAGCAAAGTTCCACGATTTAGTTCAATTTTCATAAACATTGTCCTACTTTTCATAATTCGTTATCGCATATGGTAGAACCGAAATTGGTACATAAAAAATAGGGGAGTTGGTAATCATAAGGAAAAAAAATGACACTCTATATGTCGTAAAGGACAAATAATGAATCGTCTGACAGAGTTTTACCATTTAAATGACAATCTTCTTTTTGAGCAGAGTTGCTTTAAAAAAGCATACATATTGCAGGTTAATTTAATTTTTATTGAAGTTCATCACATAAATTTTTAAAAATATTTTCTTTATAAATCAAATATATTTGAGCATATTTATAAAACGCTGCACAATCAAATTAAAATATTTGGCATAAATCTAAGATCAAGGTTTGTGCAGTTGTGCATTTCCGGGGGAAAAGATGTTCACGGCAGAATTGTTGGACGAAGCAAAAAAATTCATGCATCACATGCTGACTAAAGTGGTGGAATATGGCGGTTCAGATTTATTTATTACGGCTGATTTTCCACCGAGTATTAAACATCAAGGCTTAATGAAACCTTTTGGACAGCAGGAACTCACAGCTGAAAAAACCAAGCTGTTTGCCTACAGTCTGATGAATGATAAACAGCGTAAAGAATTTGAAACTGAACTTGAGTGCAATTTTGCCATCACCGTGCCAGGTGTTTCCCGTTTTCGGGTCAATGTGTTTGTACAACAACTTAATGTTGGCATGGTGATTCGTACCATTACTGCAGAAATTCCAAATTTCCAGAAGCTGAAATTACCGGAATCTCTGAAACATGTGATTATGGAAAAACGTGGACTGGTATTGGTAGTCGGAGGAACAGGTTCCGGTAAATCAACTTCACTCGCAGCCATGATTGACTATCGAAATGAAAATTCAGCCGGGCATATCATTACCGTAGAAGATCCGGTTGAATATGTGCACAAGCATAAAAAATCCATGATTACTCATCGTGAAGTCGGAGTGGACTGCCATTCCTGGCATAATGCGCTGAAAAATACCTTGCGTCAGGCACCAGATGTGATTCTGATCGGCGAAATTCGCGATACTGAAACCATGGAACACGCGATTGCTTTTGCTGAAACTGGACATCTGTGTCTGGGAACGCTGCACTCGAACAATGCCAACCAGACTTTGGACCGGATTATCAACTTCTTCCCGGAAGAACGCCGGAACCAGCTATTAATGGATTTGTCATCCAATATGAAGGCGATCATTTCACAGCGTCTGATTCGTACTCAAGATGGTAAAGGCCGTCGTGCAGCGATTGAAATCATGTTAAATACGCCACTGATGTCTGACCTGATTTTGAAAGGTGAATTCCACGAATTGAAAGCGATTATGGCGAAATCGCGTGAACTGGGCATGCAGACCTTTGACCAGGCCTTATTTGACCTGTATAACCAGGGTGAAATTTCTTATGAAGAAGCCTTGCGCAATGCCGATTCTACCAATGAGTTACGCCTGCAGATCAAGCTGAAAAGTAACCGACAGGACAGTACTGCACCAGCTAGTGAAGCAACCCAATTCACCATGATGCAAGATCCAAAAGCGGATGAGAAAGAAGCAGAGAATACTCCGGTGTCAGAATAAACATTTACTCAAAAAATCACAGGCAGAATTTTCTGCCTGTTTTTATTTATCTTATTTATTATTCAATCCATAAAACTAGACGGTTTTACGTTGCACCACCAGCTTAAAATAAATAATACTGCTTAAGGTTAAAATACCGCATAGCATAAAAGCAAACTGATAACTGTAAGCTGCAATGATGGCACCAATCAGCAGTGAACCGATGGCAATCCCCAGATCATAAAAAGTATAAAAAGTTGAGGTTGCATAGCCAATTCGATGCTTGGGCGCACGTTGAATCGCCAAGGTTTGAATACACGGTTGCACACTGCCAAAGCCCACGCCAACCATGACTGCAGCCAGCATGAATCCCCATAAGGTCTGAATCTGGCTAAGTAAAAATAAACCCAAACTAAAAGCCATCAAGGCCGGATAAATCACATACTGCGGACCTTTACGATCATAAATTTTTCCGGTGATCGGCCGTAAGCTCATCATGGAAATGGCGAAAACCACAAAGAATAAACCCGCATAAGCCATTAAATCCTTGCTGGCTGCAAATGGCGCGATAAAGGACATGATGCTCGCATAAGAAAAAGAAATCAGCATAGCCAGTACCGCGACAGGCAGCACTTTCTTTTCCACAAAATCATTCAGCTCAAGCGATGTTTTCTTGTTGGTATTTTCGATGATTTTTTCAGGCTCTTTGACCGGAATCAAAAAACAGAAGGCAAATCCAATAAAAACCAAGACGATCAATAGCATACTGACCTGAAAATAAGACCAGTATTCCATCAGGCTTAGACCTATTAACGGACCTAAGACAATCCCCAGATTAACCGACATGACAAAATAGCCCATGCCTTCGCCTTTACGCTGCTCCGGAATAAACTGGTTCACCACAAGCACACAAACTGTAGTCAAGATACTGAACCAGATGCCGTGTAAGAAACGGATGATAAACAGAATCGTGAGCTGATCTGCCAACAGATAAGTAAGTGAAAATAAGCTAAAGAACACTTCAGAAATAATCAGGGTTTTACGCACCCCGAATTTTTCGATAATTAAACCGCTAAAAGGTCGCACTGCAATGGCAGACACCATAAACAAGGTCATGGCCAGACCTGCCTGAGTCAGGTTGCCGCCTAATTCTTTTAAGATGTATATTGGCAAAATTGTGGTTTGTGCAAAATAGAAAATAAATAAAAATAGGTTGTTGGCCAAACAAAGCACAAATGACTTGGTCCATAGTGGCGCTGCAATGGCGTTCATGATTTTCCTAAAATGATATGCTGTAAGACGCTGGGCTCAGCATGGGAAATTATTGTTATAAATAAGCGCGAGCTATCTAGGAGCGAAGGAGATATGAGCAAGACTTTAAGAAAAATAAGTGAAAAATACAATGATATTTCATGATAAATGCATGAAATTTAATTTGAACTAGGAAATGCAACGCTTGATCTTTAATAAAAAAATCAGCCCGGAGGCTGATTTTTTTAAAGTTAAAATGGCTTAGAGGCCAGCTTCATATTCTGTATTGGAAAGCAGCTTTTCGACATCTGCCATATTGTCTGGCTTGATTTTATAGATCCAGCCTTTGCCGTATGGGTCATCATTAATAAAATCAGGATCATCTTCAAGATCAGGATTGATTTCAACCACTACACCAGACACCGGCGCATGAATATCAGAAGCTGTTTTTACTGATTCAACCACGCCAGCTTGTTCGCCTGCAGTGATATGTGAAGCAAGATCTGGTGCTTCGACATAAACCAAATCACCTAACGCATCCTGTGCATGGTCGGAAATACCGGTCACAACAAGATCACCCTCAATGCGCGCCCATTCATGTGTACTTGCGTACTTTAATTCTGCAGGATGATTCATTGATAACTCCTTAAAAATCTTAAGATCATTTTTGACATGTTTTATACATTCTTTTTAAGCAAAACAAAAGGCTTATACTCCCTTATAAATAAGGATCTTTGCGCCAGTTGCTCGGGCTGCGACCACTCCAGCGTTTAAACGCCCGGCTAAAATTGGCCACATCACTATAACCCAGTTCATCGGCAATCTGTTCCAGGGTAAAATCTGTCCGGGATAATAACGAGGTGGCATGCCGGTAACGCACTTCATCGACCAGGGTAGAAAAGGAGGTGCCTTCGGCGGCGAGTTGACGTTTTAAGGTGCGGTCAGACATGTGCAAGCGATCCGCCACACTTTCAATACTGAGATAGTGTTGCTCAGCATGGGTCAATATATCCCGGACACGCATGGCAATCCGGTGCCGTTCACCCAAGGCAGAAAGTTCTGTTTCACACTGGTTAATTGCAATCTGGCTGGCAATTGGATCGGCATGTACCAGCTTGTTCATCAGATAGCTTTTATCAAAACTCAGAATTAAATGCGGCTGTTCAAAGCGGAACTGATGGGTAGGGAACTTCGCCATAAAGCGTTCGAAACCTTCAGGCTTCTTAAAATCGAAGTCGATTTCTCCCGTTGCATCGTTAATGCCTGTAATCGCTTTGGCCATACTGATCAGACCAATCATTAAAGCAATTGAAATTTCGGTGCGCAGAGGTTCAAGCTGAATATCGGTTTGCAACTGCACCGTGGCTTTGGCGTCAAAGGTTGAGAAAAATAATTGCAGGAAGGGTAAACGGAGTTGAATAAATCGGTTCGCCAGTACCAGCGCATCGGTAATATTATTCGCCGTCATAATGGCATAGCCAATAAAGCCATGAATCGAGATCCGCATCTGTGTGCCAAGATGATAGCCCAAGGTCGGCTCTCCGGTCAGTTTCAGGGCATATTTGACCAGTTCATTGGCGACAGGAGTTGGAATACGAAAATCAGGATCTGCCAACTGTTCACTGGTCAGGCCAAAAGGTTGGAAAAGCGACTCATTGTTATAACCCCAGCGGGAAATGACATCGAGAAGCAGGAGACCGTAAACACCTGGAATTCCTTGGTCTTGGCGTGGAGCAATTGTTTTCATGCGCGATCCGTTGCACTCATTCAAATTTTTTTATTTATAAATAGATATTGGCATGAAGCCACCAAATTTTTCATTAAAATTGTTGGACAAAATTTTGGCGATTGTGATTCTGCCACTGGCAGATTAGCCTGAATTCAGCATTAAAATCAATTTAAACCACATAATTTTATTGATGAAATTAAAATTATTTTATTGAATAAGTCGCATCCCAGCATCTGTTTGCTCAGGACAGGACGATTGGTCTAGTTTTATTAATCATTGAACAGGACTTCTTCAGAGAGCTTTCAGAACTAGAGAGAGATGTCATTTCATAAGATACCAGATAGATGGCAACTTGCTGTTCATCTGTAGAGAAAATTTTACAAAGAAAGGTCTGGGCAAAGTTTTCCTTTTTCCAGACCTGTTTAATATTAAGGACGAGCAAATCATTAGAAGTTTTGAAATCTTCTAGAGATCATATTATTCATGATCTTTTGATGCTTTGACCTGTTGCTGAATCAGCATGCCACCAGTTTGACGCTGCCAAAGTTGGGCATAGATGCCATTTAATGCCACCAGTTCATCATGCGTGCCTTGCTCGGCGATTCGACCTTGATCCAGTACAATCAGACGATCCATCTGGGCAATGGTAGACAGGCGATGAGCAATGGCAATCACGGTTTTACCTTGCATCAAGTCGTCCAGACTGTTTTGAATTGCTGCTTCGACTTCAGAATCCAGCGCACTGGTCGCTTCATCCAGAATCAGAATTGGGGCATCTTTCAGGAACACACGAGCAATGGCAATCCGCTGACGCTGCCCCCCGGAAAGTTTCACGCCACGTTCACCCACATAAGCTTCATAGCCTTTTTTGCCACGCAAATCGGTCAGATTGGGAATAAACTCTTCCGCTTTGGCTTTACGCACAGCTTCAAACATTTCTTCATCAGTCGCATCTGGACGACCATATTTAATGTTTTCCGCGACAGTGCGATGTAGCAGTGAAGTATCTTGAGTCACTAATGCAATATTCTTGCGCAAACTGTCCTGAGTCACATCGTCAATATCCTGACCATCAATCAAGATACGACCCTGGTTAATATGATAAAAATGCAGCAACAGTTGAATCAGGGTAGATTTCCCTGCACCTGAACGGCCGACAATACCAATTTTTTCACCTGGGCGAATGGTCAGATTAAACTGATCAATCACGTTTTTATCATTATAGGCAAAGCTGACATTTTCGAATTTAATTTCACCGTGATTGAGCTGTAGCTCTTTGGCACCCGGTTTATCTTCAATGGCAATTTTGCGGCCTAAAGTTTTCATACCATCCTGAATGGTACCGACATTTTCAAACAGGGCAGAGGTCTGCCACATCATAAATTCGGCAATACTGTTCAGTTTCAGTACCATTGCTGTAGTTGCAGCAATAATGCCCAGCTCGGCCTGACCTTCCATCCACAACCAGATCGCGGTACCCAGTACGCCGCCATATAACACTACACTCAGCAGCAAAATGCTGATTTCGTATTGAGCACCCAGACGCATCTGTTTATATACCGTTACCATAAATTCCTGCATTGAGGTCTTGGCATACTGACTTTCACGGCCGGCATGAGCAAACAGCTTCACGGTCTGGATATTGGTATAGGCATCCGTAATACGCCCGGTCATGACGGCACGGGCATCCGCCTGGGCATTGGAAATTTTGCTCAAACGTGGAATGAAATAACACGCTGCACAGATAAACAAGGCTAGCCAGACCATCAATGGAATGATCAGCAAGGGTGAAATTGCACCTAAGACAATATTAATCGTGATGAAATAAATCAGCACATACGCCAGCATGTCACCCAGAATGACCCAGAATTCGCGTACTGCCAGAGCCGTTTGCATGACTTTGGCAGATAATCGTCCGGCAAAATCGTTGTGGAAAAAATCCAGGCTTTGTTTCATCAGCAGATTATGAAAGCGCCAGCGTAAACGCATGGGAAAGTTGCTATACAGAATTTGATGCTTAATCAGTGATTGTGCGCTGGCGAAGAAAATATTGGCCAGCAGAACAATACTCAGTAAGGTTAAATTGCTGGCATGTTGCTCCAGAAAAGTATCGGGCTGGCTTTTACTGAGCCAGTTCACCAGCTCACCAATTTTTGAATACAGTAAGGCTTCGAAGCTGGCAGCACCGGCGGTACACAGCACCAGAATCAGTAAATAACGGCGGACTCCATAGGCTGCCTGCCAGACAAATGGAAAAAACTTGGTCGGTAAAGGTTGATTCAGATTTTTGGTGGGATAGGGGTCAACCAGTCTTTCAAGCCATCGAAACATTATCGTACTCTTATCATGCATTTTGCTTTTCGGGAATTATAAAGGATTCTGTTTTTTTAAGCCCGTAATTGGGTGAAATTGCCACAAAATGATTCACTCAATTAAAACTTAGATTATAAAAATTAAACTAAAGCCAGATTTATGCCAGTCAGGATCTAAACAGATGAGGAAATAAAAAAGCCTGAAATGCAGCAGCATCTCAGGCTTGAGATTGGATGACTTGTGTTTAAGTAATAATGGAAGACGGTTGAGTAAATGCTTCCTTTAAATCAAGACCTGAAGGCGCTTGATACACCTTTAAACCAAATTCCGGAATAATCGCCAGCAGATGATCCATGATATCCGACTGGATATTTTCATACTCGACCCAGGCGGTGGTATTGGTGAAGGCATAAATCTCTAACGGTAAACCTTCACTGGTCGGCTGCAATTGGCGCACCATCAGGGAATGATTTTTACTAATGCCCGAATGCTGTTGCAGATAAAATTCCACATAGGCACGGAAAGTTCCCAGATTGGTGAGACGGCGCTGGTTATATTGCGAATGATGGCTCAGTTGCAGGTTAAATTGTTCCAGTTCCTCTGACTTGGTATTTAAGTATTGATCCAACAGAATAAAATTTTTCAGCTTGTTCTGTTCTTCAGCCGACATAAAATGCACGCTGCTTTGATCAATATGAATCGAGCGCTTGATCCGGCGTGCACCGGCTTCCTGCATGCCACGCCAGTTTTTAAAGGTGTCCGTCACCAGTTTGTTGGTCGGAATCGTGGTCACCGTTTTATCAAAGTTCTGTACCGTAATGGTATGTAATGACATATCAATGACATCGCCGTCCGCATTCAGCGAGGGCATTTCGATCCAGTCGCCAATCCGCACCATGTCATAAGATGAAATCTGAACCGACGCCACCAGCGACAAAATGGTATTTTGAAAGACCAGCATCAACACAGCGGCCATGGCACCGAAGCCAGCCAGTAAGGTAAAGACATCTTTTTTCAGGAAAGTGCCGAGAATCATCAGGCCACAGACAATAAAGATAATCAGCTTGACCAGCTGCAAATAGCCTTTAATCGGTTTGTTACGTGACTTGGGATTACGCTGATAGACCAGGTTAAAAATATTCAGTAATTCACCAAGAGCCAGGGCAATCGTCAGGAAAATAAAAGCCTGTGCACCCATTTGCACAAAGGACTCAACCTTGTCAGATAAATGCGGTACCGTGGTGATCCCGTTCATGATCACGACTGCCGGAACAATATTGGCAATCCGGCGAATCACGCTATGCTCAGCAAAAATCTGATTATTTGCAAAAGGCATTCTGGAAATCAGTTGACGTATTCCGCGTACCACAATTTGCTTGGCAAATAGATTGGCAAGAATCGCCAGTAAAATCACAATACTCAGTGAAGATAGCATTTCCAGCCATGGGTACTGATCTGCCCATTCTTGAATATTCCGAATAAAATTCAACTGTTCCAAACGATCTTTCTCTTCAATCAAAAATTTAGATCAAGTTTATAGTTTTGGATCAGATTTTTTAATATTGGATAACCTTTTAAAACATATTTATTGGTGCGAATCATTCAATAAAAGCACCTACAAATAAAAAAACCGGCAACTTTGCGGGTTTCTGATCTTCGATATTTCAGTAATGATATCGCGAGGCTTACCACATCAAATCATCAGGAATAACATAAGCAGCATATGGATCTTCTTCATCGGTGGTTTCTTCATTTTTCTCTGAATTATTCACAATGATAAAGCCCTGCATTTTCGCATTGATACGATCTGCCAGCGCTTTTGGCAAGAAAGCATAGCTGTCATTTTCACGTGCAATGACCAGACTGCCTGCCACCAGCGCATTATAGATTTGCTGGTTTAAATAGACTTTTTTGACTTTACTGTCATCAATAAACTGATACACCGCATCGCCGTCAGTATCACGGATTTTATGTTGGTTAATCATTTGCATGATTGCGGCTTTCAGTTCTTTTTCCTGCAAAGCTGCTTTTTTCTCTAGCTCAATTGCCTGATCTTTGGCCATTTTTTGCTGTTTGTCTTGTTCAATCTTGGCTTTGATTTCAGCCTCGGTACCGTCACCGGTGCGTTTTTCATGCACAGCCTGTTTAGACAGTTTTTTGGCTTTTTTATTGTCGACCAATCCTGCCTTTAACAATTGTGCCTGCAATGCATTTTTAACCATGAGAATGTCCAGATATTAGTCGTGTTGATGTCGATAACGTAAATAAATCACCCAATACGTGAGACTGAGAACCAGACTCAGCACTGCCGGGATCAGGAATGCATTTAATTTTAAATAAGGATATAGCCAGCTGGCAAGAATGCCACCGCTTAAAAAACCGAACAAAATAAGCAGATGCAGAACTACGCGTCGTGATTCTACCTCTAAACCGCGCAAACGGTAGCCCATCGCCAAGCCGAGGTCGGTGAGTACGCCAGATAAATGCGTGGTGCGAATAATGGCGCCTTTATAATGGCTGACCATGGCATTTTGCACGCCCATGGCGACACAGGCCCATAACAAGGCACAGCGCGGGAAATAGGGCAATAATAACCAGCAGATCAAAATAAAAATAGCCACCAGGCTTAAAGGGTAACCATAAAGCTGCCCCAGGCGAAAGTGACTATTTCCAAGAATCAGCCCGCTATAGGATGAACCAATGACATAGCAGAGTGTGACCAGAAAGAGATACAACATCTGTTCTGGTTGCCAGTTCAGCAGGGCCATGGCCAGCATGCTGACATTACCGGTCATATGTGAAACAGACTGGTGCAGTACCGTCACCAGACCCAGGACGTTAATCATGCCGGCATTGACCGCAAGAAAAAACGCCCCTAATTGTACCCAGGTAGGTAAACGCTGTAATGGCATAACAAAATCATTGGCTAAACATATTGATTAATCAATATAAAATCAATTTGATGCGCGGTCTACTGCTGCAGTAAATAAAACATCAGTCGATGAGTTTAGCGCGGTTTCAGTAGAATCCTGTAATACGCTGATCACCATACCAATGGCGACCACTTGCATGGCGATATCCGAAGAGATCCCGAACAGGCCGCATGCAACTGGAATCAGTAACAATGAACCGCCTGCAACACCAGAAGCACCACATGCCGAGACGGTTGCCACCACAGAAAGAATCAGCATGGTACTAAAGTCCACGCTAATGCCCAAGGTATTGACTGCTGCCAAGGCGAGAACCGTAATAGTCACTGATGCACCACCCATATTGATGGTCGCTCCCAGAGGGATGGCAATGCTTGAAGTCGATTCTTTAACACCCAGACGTTTCGCCAAGTCCAGATTGACCGGAATGTTGGCTGCCGAACTACGGGTAAAGAAAGCGGTAATGCCACTTTCGCGCAAACAGGTGAACACCAGTGGATACGGGTTGTTACGCGTCATTAAGGCAACCAGAAGCGGATTAATCACCAGTGCCACAAAAACCATCGTTCCGAGCAACACAGCAAGTAAATGTGCATAACTGGTCAGTGTATCCAGACCAGATTCAGCAAAAGTCACCGCAACCAGACCAAAAATACCCACAGGTGCAAAGCTGATCACTAAACGAATCACATAGTTCACTGCAAAGGCTGCATCATTCAAAAGCGTCTTGGTGCTATCCGATGCATGACGGAAGGCAATACCCAAGGCCACTGCCCAAGCCAGAATACCAATAAAGTTTGCTTCAGCAATCGCAACGACCGGATTGGTAACAAAACTGAGCAGTAAATTCTTCAGGATTTCTACCAGACTGCCAGGTGGCTGTAATTCAGCTTGTGCAGCGATATCCAGAAACAGCGTACTTGGAAATAAGATGCTCGACACCACAGCGCTCAGTGCAGCAAGGAACATACCCACTGCATACATGATCATAATCGGTTTGATGGGGGTGTTGGATTGACCCACCTTAAAATTCGCGATAGAAGCTAAAACTAAAATGAAAACCAGAATCGGTGCAACAGACTTCAAGGCTTTAATAAACAGGTCGCCCAATAGGCTTAATGAGGGAGTAGCTTCGGGAAATACCACAGCCACACCCACACCTAAAATAATGGCGATGATGATTCGAGAGACTAAGCTCATGCGCATAAGGGCAGAAAACATAAGGTTGCCTTGTGAAAATTACGAGGGCTAAATTTGGGAAAAAGTTGCGCTATTTTATACTTAATTTAAACAAGGCTTAAAATATATTTTTATATAAAAACCAAGATATTGATATTATTGATTTATTCTAAAATTAATTGCTTTAAAACATTGCTTATATTGAAGAAAAACTTCTTAAAATGATGAATAAATCACCACTTTTAAAATTGTATTCATGAAATAAATATCAAAGTTAAATAGATAAATTCAAATTATATTTGAAAATTTAAGAAGTTAGAACTTATGACCGGTTGGAATTTCCGGCCATAAGTTCAAGTATCTGCTGTCTTAAATTGTATAATCTTTATGCTGCTCAAAGATCTCTGGCGCCAGGTCCTGAATCGCCTGAAAATGGGTCAGATAAATGCGCCCGCTCAAATGCGTCATCAATTTAGAAGCTTGCAGCTTGTCTATGACCGGACCTTTGACTTCGGCAAAATGCAGACGAATATCCAGTTTGGCCAGTTCCGCATTTAAATCTTCCAGCATTTCCAGGGCACTCAGATCAATCGCACTGATGCTGGAACAGTTGATAATCACATGTTGTAGCTGGTCATTCAGGCTGATCTCATTGATCAGATAACCTTTGAAGCTATTGGCATTCAGAAACGTCAGATTCTCATCAATCCGTAGTGACAGCACCCGGTCGGAGGTACTGACCTGATGCCGCTGAATATTACGAAAATGCTGGGTTCCTTCGACCAGACCGACAACTGCAATATGCGGACGGCTGATTCGCCATACCATCAGCACAAAGGTCGAAACGATCCCAATAATCAAACCAGTGGAAATATCAATCAGGACCACGCCGAGAAAAGTAATCCACATGGCAAGGCCATCTGCCTTGGAATAGCGCCAGGCATCAAAAAATGGCTGAAAATTAACCAGCTTCCAGATGGAAACAATAATCGTCGCGGCCAGAATGGTCAGCGGCAGATCTTCAAAAAATCCGGTAAAGAACAGGCTCACGAAAATAATCAGAATCGAGGATAAAACACCGGCCATAGGTGATTTAGCACCGGCATCGGCATTCACCACCGTCCGCGACAGGCTGCCCGTCACAGGAAAAGCTGAACTCACGCCTGCACTGATATTGGCCAGACCGAGCGCAATCAGTTCCTGATTACTGTTTAAATGACTGCGTTGCTGCAAGGCCGTCGCTTGAGCAATCGATAGTGACTCCACAAAACTGATCATGGCGATCATGCTGGCACCCGGTAATAAGGTCATGACCAGTTCCCAGTTCCAGTGTGGAAAAGACAAGGGTGGAAAACCGGACGGAATTGCACCGACGGTTTTAATGCCCTGAAGCTTTAAATCCAGAAATACAATTGCTGCAATGCCGAGACATACCAGAATCAGGGGCACTGCACGTACCAGAAAATCTGTAGAGCCGATCCGGCTTTGTACAGCCTGAGATTTTAATAACTTGGGTAAATAGATTAGCAGACCGATAGAGAACAGGCCGAAAATCAGGCTCGGCACGTGCAGCAGCGGGAAATATTGCAGCAAACTGCTGACAAACTCCGGAAGGTTATTGGCTTTTAAAGGAAGATCGACCAAAAACTTTAACTGCCCAAACGCAATCAATAAGGCAGAGGCAATAATAAAGCTTTGAATCACGGGATGACTGATCAACTGGATCAGAAAACCAAAACGGAATAATCCCAAAAGCAGGGAAATAATCCCGACCATCAGTGCCAATAAAGTCGCAGCTTCAATATAGACTGGTGAGCCGACTTCAAAAAGTGGATTGAGCGTAGCAAAAGTCATCATGGAAATGATGGCTACCGGGCCAATCGATAAAGTCGAACTCCCACCGAGCAGGGCATAAATGATCATCGGCAGGATGCTCGCATATAAACCCATGATCGGCGGCAATCCTGCCAGCATGGCATAGGCCATCCCTTGAGGCACCAGCATTGCCACCACAATCAGGGCAGCCAGCACATCAGACTTAAATTTGACCGGCGTGTAGTGGCTTAACCATGCCCAGGCAGGCAGTCTATGCAGAAGTTTAGACTTGGAATTTTGCATAAAAAGGTCTAAATCACAAATATAGATATATTATGCACAAATTCTGCTAAGAAGTCTTAGCTGATCTAGATTCTTGATGAATCATGTTTAAAATGAAACATCTGGGTCAGTCGTAGATCATTTAAAAAACTCTATGATCGTGATCTTAGTGGTGTAGAACGACCTCAATAAGAGTTTAAAGAAACTTATCTTGATGACTGAAAAAAGAAAGATTCTTTATTTAGCTGGATTGCCACAATACAATTGATAAAGGGTATTTAAGACCACAATCAAATTTTGATCTTTAATTGAATAATAAATCTGTTTGCCGTCGCGCCGGGTATCTACCACATCGCTTTTGCGCAACATCATGAGCTGCTGGGAAAGTGTCGGCTGTTTAATCTCAGTTATTTCCTCAATTTCTGAAACATTCAGTTCCGCTTGAGACAGATGACATAAAATAAGAAGACGGTCGGTATTGGCCAGAGATTTTAAAATGCCAACGACCTGTTCTGCTGAATCGCGCATAGTCGTGATTTCAAAATCGGTTTTCATTCAATATGTCCATTATAAAGTTACAGCCCGCTAATTATACGGGTCTTAGCCCGTAATACCTTGCTAAAAACAGTTAAGTTTTATGGTTTTTAATGAATTGAATTATCAATTAAAATTATATTTTAAATATTGATAGATAAGATAAATTTATTGCATAGTGCAGAAAGTATTTTAGTTCACATTCGTGCAATGAAGTGCAAGTTTCATCAAACATCTACAAAGCAAAAAAATGCTTGTATGATGTTTAAGCGACTTGAACCAATAACATCAGGGATATCATCATGAGTACAGATTCAGCTTTTCCAACACCGAATAATTTAGGTATAGCGGTTTATAGTAATAATGCAGACGCGATTGGAAATACACCGCTTGTTCGTATTAATCGTGTGATTTCCGCTCCGGCCACGGTACTTGCGAAAATTGAAAGCCGTAATCCGGCATTCTCAGTCAAGTGTCGTATTGGTGCCGCGTTGATTAATGATGCTGAAAAATCTGGCAAGCTCAAATCCGGTATGCATATTGTCGAGCCAACCAGCGGCAATACCGGGATTGCATTGGCTTTTGTTGCGGCAGCCAAAGGTTATGACATTACTTTGACCATGCCTTCAAGCATGAGTATTGAACGCCGTAAGGTGGTGAAAGCATTGGGTGCCAATCTGGTTTTGACTGATCCGGCCAAAGGTATGAAGGGCGCGATTGAAGAGGCAGAACGTTTGCTGAATGAGAACCCTGAACAATATTTCCTGCCACAACAGTTTGAAAATCCGGCCAACCCTAAAATTCATGAAGAAACCACGGGCCCAGAAATCTGGGAAGCGACTGCGGGCAATGTCGATATTCTGGTCGCAGGTGTCGGAACGGGTGGAACCATTACCGGTATTTCACGCTACTTTGAAAAAGTGAAAAACAAGCCTTTATATTCTGTGGCGGTGGAACCTGCTGAGTCTGCAATTATTGGTCAGGCCAAACGCGGTGAAGACATTACACCTGGACCACACAAAATTCAGGGGATCGGTGCCAACTTCATTCCAGGCAATTTGGACCTAGACCTCGTTGATGAAGTGATTGCCATTCATAGTGCAGATGCAGTCGAGTGGGCACGTAAAACAGCAGCTCAGGAAGGTATCCTGGTCGGTATTTCAAGTGGCGCGGCTATGGCAGCAGCGGCACAATTGGCGGCTCGCCCTGAAAATGCCGGTAAAAATATTGTGGTGATTTTGCCAGATGGTGGTGAACGTTACCTGTCTTCGATCCTGTTTGAAGATATTTCTGCTGAATAACATTGATGCATTTTATATTTTAAACACTGTTAGACAAGCCCGAAGTCATCTTCGGGCTTTTTATTGGGTAGTTTTAAATCGCAGCAGGACGCTGCATTATTTTTAAAATAGTCAGATGAAGGACTTGACCTTACCATGATGGGAATGTTTAAGCTATAACATCAACAGTGAGTTGAGGCATGGAGATGGGCATGGTAGAACAAGACAGCAACCGCTT
The DNA here is from genome assembly GCF_056857555.1 of Acinetobacter sp. L-24. The sequence continues at coordinate 16,145 of NZ_JBSXNI010000026.1, forward strand.
ATATGAGCAGCAGGTGCAGATTGGCGGTATGACCTGTGCCTCCTGTGTCGCTCGGGTGGAAAAAGCCTTGAAAAAAATTGAAGGCGTGGTCGAGGCGTCTGTCAATCTATCGACTGAAAAAGCTTTTATTAAAAGCCAGCAGCCGATTGCTGCCGCTGCGCTGGTTCAAGCAATTGAAAAATCCGGTTTCGATGTACCGACGCAACAGTTTGATTTGAACATTGAAGGCATGACCTGTGCATCCTGTGTGGCTCGCGTAGAAAAAGCCCTAAAAAAAGTGGAGGGCGTGCTGGATGCACAAGTGAATCTGGCCACTGAAACTGCCTGGGTGAAGGCCTCGCATGCCCAGATTCCGGCCTTGATTGCTGAGGTGGAGAAAGCCGGTTATCAGGCCACCATAAAATCTGGTAGGGATATGTCGACAGATAGCCATGATGCTTTTCAGGAAAAGAAAGCCAATGAAACGGCACAACTGAAACGAGATTTATGGCTTGCAGTCATTCTGACAGCACCTGTATTTATTCTGGAAATGGGCTCGCATCTGATTCCGGCATTTCATCATTTTATTGCCCATACGCTGGGAACCCAGAACAGCTGGTATCTGCAGTTTGTACTGACCACTTTGGTGCTGATTATTCCGGGACGGCGTTTTTATCAGCATGGGATTCCGGCACTATTGCGTCTGGCACCGGATATGAACTCGCTGGTGGCCGTTGGAACCATTGCCGCATATGGCTTTTCCTGTATTGCGACCTTTTTTCCGGAGCTGTTACCGCAGTCCACTGTGCATGTGTATTTTGAAGCGGCCGCCGTTATTGTCGCGCTGATTTTACTGGGGCGTTATCTGGAAGCCAAAGCCAAAGGTAAAACCTCGGAAGCGATTCAGTATCTAGTCGGCTTGCAACCGAAAACGGCACGGGTAGAACAGAATGATCACTGGGTTGATCTGGCAATTTCCGATGTGCAACAAGGAATGTTGATTGAAATTCGTCCGGGTGAAAAAGTCGCTGTCGATGGTGAAGTGGTTGCCGGACAAAGTTATATCGATGAAGCGATGATTAGCGGTGAACCTTTGCCTGTGGCCAAACAGGCTGGCGATCAGGTGGTCGGCGGTACAGTAAACCAGAACGGAACCTTGAAAATCAAGGCCACTGCGGTCGGACAGGATTCGGTACTGGCGCAGATTATTCAGATGGTAGAACAGGCACAAGGCTCAAAACTGCCAATTCAGGCCGTGGTCGATAAAGTGACTTTATGGTTTGTGCCGGCTGTTATGGCACTGGCGGCCCTGACCTTTATGGTCTGGTTCCTGTTTGGGCCTGAGCCGAATCTGACCTATGCATTGGTAAATGCAGTCGCCGTACTGATTATTGCCTGTCCATGTGCGATGGGACTGGCGACTCCTACCTCAATTATGGTCGGAACTGGCCGTGCAGCAGAACTGGGCGTGCTATTCCGTAAGGGCGAAGCATTGCAGTTATTGCAGCAAACCAAAGTCGTCGCGCTGGATAAAACTGGAACCTTGACTGAAGGAAAACCGCTTCTGACCGACTTTGAAGTTACAGCAGATTTTAATCAGCAAGAGGTATTACAGCTAGTCGCTTCAGTGGAGGCTAAATCTGAACATCCGATTGCCCACGCTATTGTTCAGGCTGCCCGTGAGCAAGAACTGCAACTGAGTGAAGTGACGGATTTTGATTCGATTACCGGTGCTGGGGTCAAAGCACAGGTGTCCGGTCAGCAGCTGCATATTGGTGCAGAACGTTTGATGCAGGACTTGGGCTTAAATGTCGATCTGTTTAGAGACACTGCACAAAAGCTCGGTGATCAGGGCCGCAGTCCTTTATATGTAGCGATTAATCAAAAGCTGGCTGCAATTATTGCCGTAGCCGATCCGATTAAACCGACCACTTATAGCGCGATTCAGGCCTTGCATGACCAAGGCCTCAAAGTGGCGATGATTACCGGGGATCACCAGCATACCGCACAGGCGATCGCCAAACAGTTGAAAATTGATCAGGTGATTGCGGAAGTCTTACCACATGAAAAAGTCGATGCAGTACGACAACTCCAGCAGCAATACGGCGTGCTCACTTTTGTCGGGGATGGAATCAATGATGCACCGGCATTGGCACAGGCCGATGTTGGTATGGCGATTGGTACCGGCACCGATGTCGCGATTGAAGCTGCTGATGTGGTGCTGATGTCAGGCAATTTACAGCATGTAGCTACGGGCATTGGTTTAAGCCAGGCAACCATGCGCAATATCAAACAGAATCTGTTTTGGGCCTTTGTCTATAATATTGCCTTAATTCCGATTGCTGCAGGTGTGCTATATCCGTTTTGGGGCATTCTGTTATCGCCAATGTTTGCCGCAGGTGCGATGGCATTATCCTCTGTGTTTGTCGTTAGCAATGCCTTGAGATTAAAAGCCTATCAACCGCTGCAGTTTAAGGAGTCAGTATGATGAATATTGGTCAGGCCGCAAAACGATCCGGCATCTCTGCAAAAATGATTCGTTATTATGAAGATATTGGTTTGTTGCCGGCTCCGAAACGAAGTGATACAGGTTATCGGATTTATAGTGATGCGGATATTAAAACCTTAAGTTTTATACAGCATGCACGTGAACTGGGATTTTCTTCAGAGCAGATGAAAGAATTACTCGGTCTGTGGTTGAACAGCTCACGCCAGAGTAGTGAGGTGAAACAGCTGGCACAAAAACATATCCAGTTTTTACAACAGAAAATTGCCGATATGCAGCATATGCTGATGATATTAGAGCAATCGGTGGAGCAGTGTGCCGGCAATGAACAGTCCGATTGCCAGATTTTAAAACAGATTGAACAGGGTGTCGTCCCTGAGCAGCACTGACCTGATCTGCAGTTCAGCTCAGATTAAATATAGTCTGCCGAATCAGATAAACTTTAAACCGATCCTATGGAGCTAAACATGAAATTCCGTATTGAAAACATGACCTGTGGTGGCTGCGCGCGCAGTGTCACGGCTACGATTAAAGATCTGGATGAAAATGCCACTGTGAATATTGATGTGGCCACTAAACTGGTTGAAGTTGAATCGACAGCCAGTGAATCTGAGATTGTTGCAGCTTTAACCGAAGATGGTTTCCCGCCTGTGGCAGCCTGATCGTTGTCGTGTTAGATCACTCTTAATGATCATATGAAATCATACAGCCAAATAAAAAATGCCTGATCGAATCAGGCATTTTTTATTTTAGTGATTATACCGATGAGATTTTATCTGGCGTCATCAGCGCCTGATTAATATACAGCTTAATCAGACGTTCACGTGACCCAATCGCTTTTTGGTAATTGGTCGAATTTAATAACAGCGAAGCGCCATAGGTGACTGTCCAGATATAAGACAAATAATCGCGAATCGACATGGCACTTTCTAAAGCCACCAGATAATCATGGGTGATGTCTTTAATCCGGATAATCCGTTCTTCACGAATACGATAAAGCTCCTGAAATAATTCTTTCAGATTTTTCTCGTTATTGGTTAAACGCTCTTCAATGACATGCAACAGGATGGTTCGGTTTGAATTGAGCATGTGATAGAGCATATATTGTGAAACATAATTTTTAATATCGTTATTATGCTTTTTTGATATTTCTAGAATTCTTTTTTCATTCAGAATAATCAGTTCTAAATATAACTGGTTCTTGCTTTTAAAATGTTTGTAGATGGTTCCTTTTGCGATGTCCAGTTCACTGGCCAGCTCACTCAGGGTAATGTCCTGATTATTATCCAGTAGCAGGCTTTCCGCCATGCTCAGGATCTTCTCTTTACGAAGAAGGAAGTTCTGCTGTCTTACAGTCGTCATCTTCTTGGTCCATACTTTTCGAAAAAGAACCTTTCAAGAATATGCAATTTTGCACGCGATGGCTATAAAACTAAGGTCGTGATATTTATCTCATTTTGTATATTTATGCAGCAACTGCTGACAAATAAAAATAGCGATGCTAAGCGGACAGAAATATTGTCAAGAAAACTGAACCCTAGAGATCAACTTTGCTAAATAAAATTCCATTTTCAGTATAATTATTTTATTGTTTCAGCGCACGAAGCTAAATCCTTCGACTGTTTTAAGCTCATATTTATCAGGGTTTAGTACGGAAAGTAGATCAATATTAAGCTGGCATATTCAGTCACTCATACTGAACATGAAGACGTGATTTTTAAGGCAACTTTATGAATCTAGATATAGATTTAATACTGCAAGAATTGGATATCACGATTTTAAAATCGCCTGTTTGGATTCTAATGAAAATTAGAAAATATTTGGCAACAGGATTGAGTATCACCCTTTAAGGAATTTAAAAATGCCGATTTATAATGCGCCTCTAAAAGACATGGAATTTATTTTAAATGATGTATTCCAAGCGGAACAATTTTGGCAAGGTAATGAAAATCTTGCACATTTAGATATGGCGACGGCAAATGCAATTCTGGAAGAGATGGCCAAATTTTCGAAGAATGTTATTCTTGACCTGAATCGTCCTGCTGATGAAGAAGGTGGTGCTCAGTTTAAAAACGGTGAAGTGACGACACCAAAAGGTTTTAAAGAAGCTTTCAGACAGTTTGCCGAAGGTGGCTGGGTGGGCTTGGGTGCTCCTGAAGAATGGGGTGGGCAAAACATGCCGAAAATGCTCACGGTTCTGGCGGATGAAATGATCTGGAGCACCAACCCATCTTTTATGCTTTATCCACTACTCACTGTGGGTGCAGGTATGGCGATCAATGACCGCGCCTCACAGGAACAGAAAGAAACCTATTTACCAAAATTCTATACGGGTGAATGGTCGGGCACCATGTGTCTGACTGAACCACATTCCGGCACGGATCTTGGCATTATCAAGACCAAAGCTGAACCGAATGAGGATGGTTCCTTCAACATTACTGGCACCAAAATTTTCATTACCAGCGGCGAGCATGATCTGAGTGAAAATATCATTCATCTGGTGCTGGCAAAAACTCCGAATGCACCAGCAGGTTCCCGTGGTATTTCATTATTTATTGTGCCGAAATTCCTGGTCAATGCAGATGGATCACTCGGTGAGCGTAATACAGTAGCTGCCGGTTCGATCGAACATAAAATGGGAATTAAAGGCTCGGCGACCTGCGTCATGAACTTTGATGGCGCCAAAGGCTATATGGTCGGTAATGAAAATGAAGGTCTGGCCGGCATGTTCGTAATGATGAACTACGAACGTTTATCTATGGGAATTCAGGGCATTGGTGCAGCAGAATTTGCCTACCAGAATGCGGCACAATATGCGACGGATCGTTTACAGGGCCGTGCATCAACTGGTGCAAAATCTCCAGAAAAACCAGCCGATTCAATTCTGGTCCATGGCGATGTACGTCGTATGCTGCTCAATGTGCGTGCCAACAATGAAGCTTCACGTGCGTTTGCGGTGTATGTAGGTCAACAACTGGATATTACCAAATACTCAACCGATCCTGAAGCCGTGCGTAAAGCGACTGACCGTGTGGCGCTGTTAACGCCAATCGCCAAAGCTTATTTGACCGACAAGGCACTGGATTCTGCACTGGAAGCGCAAATGTGCTTCGGTGGTCATGGCTATATCCGTGAATGGGGCATGGAACAGTGTATCCGTGACCTGCGTATTTCACAGATTTATGAAGGCACCAATGGCGTGCAGGCGATTGACCTGATTGGGCGTAAAACCACCAAATGTAATGGTGCTTATATCGCGGAATATATTGCTGAAATCCGTGAATTTGCACAAAGTCTAGATGATTCATTGACGATTAAAACGGCGACATTAGAGACCTGTCAGCAACTTGAAGATATCACCAAATTCATCGTCGAGCAGTCTAAGCTGAACCCTGATTTTGCTAATTCGATTGCTGTCGATTATTTACATGCGGTTGGGCTGCTCAGCTTTGTCTATATGTATGCGCGGATTAGCAAAGCCGCCGCAGCCAAAGACGATAGTTACTTCCAGAACAAACTGGTACTGGCCAACTATTATGTGGCCAAAGTACTTCCGGATTTGAGTGCACGAATCCAGCGTATTCAGGCCGGTGCGGAACTGGTCATGCAATTGCCTGAAGCATATTTTACCGCACAGGCTTAACCCGCAATGATTGCGAAGGACCAGCCCTACAGTACTTTGGCTATGTAGGGTTGATAACAATGATGAAAAAGGATGAAACTAAAATGATCGTAATTGTAGATGCAGTACGTACCGCGATGGGCGGTTTTCAAGGTTCATTGTCAAGCTGTACCGCGCCAGATTTGGGTGCTGTGGCAATTAAAGAAGTAGTGGCACGTGCAGGTCTGTCGGCCAATGATATTGATGAAGTGATTATGGGCTGCGTTCTTCCTGCTGGTTTAAAACAGGGTCCGGCACGTCAGGCCATGCGTCAGGCGGGTCTACCGGATTCCACGGGGGCGACCACGATTAATAAAATTTGTGGTTCTGGTATGAAAGCCGTGATGCAGGCAGCAGATGCGATCAAAGCCGGTTCAGCAGAGATTGTGGTGGCTGGCGGTATGGAGTCGATGTCGAACGCACCATATTTGATGGACAAGGCACGTGCCGGATTCCGTATGGGGCATGGAAAGGTCATTGATCATATGTTCCAGGAAGGTCTGGAAGATGCGGAAACAGGCCTGTCGATGGGAATTCTTGCTCAGGAAATGGCGGATAAAAAAGGTTATACCCGTGAGCAGCAGGATGACTATGCGATTGGTTCCTTAAATAAAGCCGTGACTGCCGTTCAGCAAGGTTTCTTTAAAGATGAAATCGTACCGGTCACTGTCAGTAGCCGTAAAGGTGATGTGGTAGTAGAGCAGGATGAGCAACCTTTAAATGCCAAGGCTGACAAAATTCCAACTTTGCGTCCAGCGTTCAAAAAAGACGGCACCATTACTGCGGCAAATGCCAGTTCAATTTCAGATGGTGCTTCAGCACTGGTGATCACCTCGAGCGAAATTGCTGCACAGCGCAACTTAAAACCGTTAGCTAATATTGTGGCCTATGCCAACCATTCGCAGCATCCGTCAGAATTTACTATTGCACCTGTTGGTGCGATTGAAAAAATCCTGAAAAAAACGGGTTGGGATGCTCAGGATGTCGATCTTTGGGAAATCAATGAAGCTTTTGCCATGGTGACCATGTTGGCCATTGATGGCTTTAAACTTGATCCAGCGAAAGTGAACATTAATGGCGGTGCTTGTGCACTTGGTCATCCACTGGGTTCTTCTGGTTCCCGTATCATTGTGACCCTGATTCATGCTTTAAAACGTACTGGCGGCAAGAAAGGCATTGCATCTTTATGTATCGGTGGTGGGGAAGCGACTGCGATTGCTGTGGAACTGGTTTAAGCCCATCCTAAATCGTATATTTAGGTAGCAAACTCAATACTGATTCATTCAAAAGTTGCTGCTCTTGGTTCGCCAGGAGCAGGGATTCTTTAAATCATATTAATTTTTAAAATACACAATAAAATCAATATTTTCAGACTTTGCTGATCCGATTCCATCTATATTTTTACTATAAAAATTACTTTTTAAATTATTTAAAAACTTTTTCTAGCACATGCCGGTGAATAAATCGTAACTTGTCTTTTACTGCTTCGCTCAGCTTGAACGGGTAGGCATCTTCCAGGCCCATACAACGGTTTAAGGCATTCAGATTAAAGGTCAAGGTGACCCAATTTTCTAGAATGTGTTCAAAATCCTGTCCACCAATCGGGCATTCTTTAAAATCCATACTGGCCAGATAGCTGCCATTTCCTTCGACACGCATACCACCATAGTAGGCAGTTTCCAGTGTTTCCATCATATGCAGATAATGTGCCCAGGTTTCTGCCCAGTCTTCCCAGGGATGGGCGGTGGCATAAGCACTGATATACTTTTCCTGCCAGTTGATTGGTGCGCCTTCGTTATAATGGCGTTCAAGTGCCTTGCTGTAGTCTTGCCGCTCATCGCCAAAATACTGACGGAATTCATCTAGCAATTCCGGATGCATATGTTGCATGAGCGCAAAATAATAATGGCCGCTTTCATGGCGAAAATGACCTAATAAAGTCCGGTAGTTTTCACCCATATTTACACGTGTAGTTTCCCGATAAACTACATCGGCTTCAATTGCATTTAGGGTAATGACCCCATTGGCATGACCAATTAAAACAGGCTTATCTTCTTGGGGCAGGAGAAAATCAAAACGCAGACCAAATGGATCATCTTCAGACTTTTTAGGGCGTGGCATCATGTTCATGCGCTGGGCCAAATACAGGAATCGACGTTTGGCTTCTTCCAGTCGAAACCAGTAAATCAGGTTTTCGGAATTTTCCAAATCAGGAATGACATGGGTCAACTGACAGGATTCACAAAATTCCTCATCTTCATCGCTGGGAATCATCCAGTTGCATACCTGATAATTTACATAATTGTGACAGGGTTTATAACTGGCATGCTGGTAGTTTTTGGCGATTGGAACCCATCGCTCAGCACTCTGTTTTTCGAATGCGCATAGCTCTTTTTCCGAAGCGATATAACCGATCGGTGACAGACAGTGATCACAAACTGATTTGTAAAAAAACAGCTGTTGCTTGCAGACGGCACATTCAAAATGTTTCATTAAACTCCCTGTAGGGAAGCGAACGACCTAAAATGTTTATCGATGATGAACACGAAAAAAGGTTCAGAATGCCTACCTAAATTTCTTCCTGATAAAGAAACATCATAAAAATTTCATTGAAAATTCTATATGGATGAATTGTAAAAAAGGTGTGAATGAATATCCCATCAAAGATAGTTTAATGATTATTGATATTGCTTTAGTTTTTGATTTATAAGAAAATTACCATTATTTAATTATAAAAATTGGTTTAGTATGGCTTTTTCATTTCTTAGTAATTCATTTAGCAATGTTATCATTCAATTAAAAAAATATATTTCTGAAATTAAAGAAAGGACAGATATTGATGAGTGGGAAAAGGAGTTACTAAAAAATTTAGATCCTATAGATCTTTATGATAATGAAAGGCTAAATGAGTTTGAAGAACACTGTATAGAGATCAAAAAAAGAAATGATTTAAGTTTAAAGTTGGTATTTGATAATGAGTATGGGGAATTAGGGCATCATTTTGAATATTCGGATCGAATAAAGCTAGAGTATATAAATTTATTAATCTATGCATATTATAAAGAAGTAATGTTTAGGAAAGATTATAGATACTCTTTTCAAAAATCCTTTTTTGATTTTATTGAAAATAATGCAAATAAATTCAGTCCTGAAGTAAATTATATTTTTTCTTTTATAGATAAATTGCCATTTAAACTGTTAAGTAAAGTTTATTCTAATCCAAATTTTCAAAAAATAATTGAAACTTTAACACCTGATCATTTTTCAAAATATATTGAATATTTAGAGTCTAATCACAGAAATATAGAAAAAATTGATGCTTGGACTAGTACATTTGAATCTAAAAAAAGTGAAGTATCAGAATTAGAAAAGCGTCTTGAAAAAAATAAACAAACTTATGATTTCGTTTTGCTCAATAAAGGTTTTAAAGAGCTTTATGATCAGAAAAAAATAGAGTTAGATAATGCAAAAGGTACTTATAGCTTTGTTGCAGCAACAATGTTTTCTATACCTTTTGTGGAATTAGGTGCATTAATTGGAGCATTTTTCTATTTTGATGGAAAGCTACCTACTGGTATGTGGTTTATTTCTATTCCCTTCATTACTTTAATTTTAATTACGTTATATCTTTTAAAAATTTCTTTACAAGACAAAAGAGCAGTCCAATCTCAAATGATGCAGCTAGAACTTCGCATGGCACTGTGTCAGTTCATCCATAACTATGCTGAAGATTCAGAAAAACTGCATAAGAAAAATGCAGCAGGCTTTGAGAAATTTGAAAATATTATCTTTTCACCGCTAGTTTCATCTGATGACAAGATTCCAACCAACTTTGATGGAATGGAGCAACTTGCCAAATTAGTGAGTGAATTTAGAAAGTAATCCAAACTTTCCGCTATCGGCGAGTATCCTATTTTTAATTAGTCAGCGCTTTTACTAAGGCATAGAATTAATTTACTTTTGAGGTAATAGCGATCAGTAGATGGCATTCAGCTGGATTTTCTTCACTTTAATGGCTGCATTTATGCAGGCTTGGCGTAACGCCTTTCAAAAACAGCTTAGTACCACGGTGGATGTGTGGGGAGTCACCCTGGCACGCTTTATTTTTGGCTTGCCATTTGCTGTGCTGTACCTGAGCAGCCTGTATTATTTCAAGCCGGTTGAAAGTGTGGCTCACTTCACCCCAAAGTTTTGGATCTATGTAGTAATTGCGGGTTGCAGTCAGATTTTAGCTACGGCACTGATGGTGCAACTGTTCAAGCAAAAAAATTATGCCGTTGGAGTGGGGTTGGCGAAAAGCGAAGCCATTTTAGCCGCCATTATCGGCGTGACCTTTTTAGCGGATCATTTGTCATTCCTGGCGTGGATTGGTGTGGCACTAGGCGGATATGCGGTATTTTTATTGAGTAAAGACCAACAGGTCAGTGGGTTTTCAGCCAGAACACTGGCTATTGGCATCGGAAGCGGTTTAAGTTTTGCCATTACCTCACTACTGGTACGCGAAGCCAGTTTAGAATTAACCACTTTACCAACCTTGCATCGTGCGGCCTGGGTGTTGTTAATGGTGATCAGTTTTCAGTGCCTGAGTATGCTGCTTTATCTAAGCCTATTCAGCCGCCAGACTTTAGTGGCCATGTGGCAGCGTCTGGGCTTAACTTTTAAAGTGAGAGTGTGCAGTTTTATGGCATCACTAGGCTGGTTTACTGCCATGAGCATGATGAGTGTGCCGGTCGTGAAAACCTTAGGACAAATTGAGATTCTGTTTAGTATGCTGATTTCGGCATATTTCTTTAAAGAAAAACTGGCACGTACCGAGCATTGGGGTCTGGGCTTAGTAGTGATTGCAGCGATTTTAGTGATCTGGGCCTGATGTAGAACCAGTTTTTTAAATCTAAGCATAAAAAAGCCACTGATCAACAGTGGCTTTTTCTTTGCCTCTAGTATTTAAGCTGCAATAAATTTCTGAACTGCCTGATTAAAGGCTTCTGGTTGCTCCACATTGGAAATGTGCGAGGCATTGATTTCAAACAGCTGGCTTTGTGAAATTTCAGCTTGCATGGCTTGACCATCTGCAACTGTCGTCACCGGGTCTTGCTGACCGGCCACAATCAGTACCGGCACTGAAATCGTTTTGATCTGTTCACGTAAATCCGCCTTAGCCAAAGCTTCGCAACAACTTGCATAACCTTCCGGGCTGCCAGCTCCAAGGTCGTTTGAAAGTTCTGCAACTATCGCTGCGTTGCTCTGGATAAAGGGATCGGTAAACCAACGTGCTGCTGCTGTCGATGCAATCGGCGCCAGACCTTGTTCACGTACCAGTGCGGCACGTTCCAGCCAGGCCTGTTCCTGACCGATCTTGGCAGCAGTATTGCAGATAATCACGTGGCTAAAACGTTCGGGCTTGTTGATTGCTAACCATTGACCGGTTAAACCACCCATTGAAATACCACAGAATGCAGCTTTTTCAATTTTTAAATGATCAAGTAAGTTTACAACATCCTGACCTAACTGTTCCAAGCTATACGGACCTTGCGGTGCAGATGAAGCCCCATGACCACGAGTGTCATAACACACAACAAAATAATCTTGCTGGAAAAATTTAATTTGTGGTTGCCACATGCTGAATTTGGTGCCTAGTGAGTTAGAAAAAACCAGGGCAGGTTTACTGGCATCACCAAAGGTCTGGTAATTGATCTGGGCATCGTTGGATGTAAATGTTGGCATTGAAATCCCTCCCGACCTCCCTTTAAAAAAGGGAGGAGGTTTATCTTTTTAATAGGTTGTTAGACGCGTTCAATAATCAAAGCGATGCCTTGACCGACACCAATACACATTGAACAAAGACCGTATTTACCACCGGTTTGTTCAAGCTGGTTGAGTGCAGTGGTCACTAAGCGTGCGCCAGATGCACCCAGTGGATGACCTAAAGCAATTGCACCGCCATTTGGATTGACTTTCTCTGAACCGTCTTCAATACCTAAGTCACGTGTACAAGCCAAAGCTTGTGCTGCAAAGGCTTCATTCAACTCGATCACGTCCATCTGTTCAATAGTCAAACCTGTTTGTGCCAACAGTTTCTTAATGGCAGGTGCTGGACCAAAGCCCATGATACGTGGTTCAACACCAACGACGGTTGAACCAATAATTTTGGCACGTGGTTTCAAGCCGTGTTGAGCAACCGCTTCATCAGAAGCAATCAGTAGAGCAGCCGCACCATCGTTAATACCAGATGCATTACCCGCCGTTACCGTACCGTCTGCTTTTACCACAGGTTTCAGTTTTGCCAACGCTTCTGCAGTGGTAGACGCACGTGGATGTTCATCTTTATCCACGACCACCGGATTGCCTTTACGTTGTGGAATCACCACCGGAATGATTTCTTTATCAAAGAAACCTTTGGCTTGCGCTGCAGCTGTACGTTGTTGGCTGGTCAAGGCAAATTTGTCCTGATCGGCACGGTTGATCCCGAACTGTTCAGCGACATTTTCTGCCGTTTGCGGCATGGTTTCTACGCCGTACATTTCTTTTAGTTTCGGATTGATAAAACGCCAGCCCATGGTGGTGTCTTCAATCTTCTGGCTACGGCCATACGCCGTTTCTGACTTGCCCATGACAAATGGCGCGCGCGACATGCTTTCTACACCACCGGCAATAATCAGATGAGCTTCACCGGCTTTAATCGCACGTGCTGCCATCGCCACGGCATCCATTGATGAACCACATAGGCGATTTACGGTCGTCGCTGGTACCTGATAAGGCAAACCTGCAAGCAGAGAAGACATACGACCGACGTTACGGTTGTCTTCACCGGCCTGATTGGCACAGCCATAGATCACGTCATCGACCTGTTCCCAGTTCACACTTGGATTGCGTTCCATCAACGCTTTAATTGGCAGCGCACCTAAGTCATCAGCACGGACAGGCGCGAGGCCACCGGCATAACGACCGAATGGGGTACGGATGGCATCGATAATATATGCGTTTTTCATTGTGTATTTGCTCACATATTTAAAAGAAGAAAACTCCTCCCTTTTTAAAGGGAGGTTGGGAGGGATTTAATGAAGTAGTTTTATTCCTCAAATCCTCCCTAAATCCCTCCTTTAATCAAGGAGGGACTTCCCCTTAATTTGATTGAGTCGCATCAATCAGTTTGGCACCGGTCATTGACTGCAATTCTTCAAATGACAGACCTTCAACTTTCTCAATCACTTTCATACCTTCAGGTGTCACATCAATCACACACAGGTCGGTGTAAATACGATCCACACATTTCAGGCCAGTCGCAGGATAAGACAGTTCAGCCACAATTTTTGGCTCGCCTTTTTTGGTCACGTGATCGGTCGTAATAAAGACTTTCTTCGCGCCAACAGCCAGATCCATGGCACCGCCCACCGCTGGAATTGCATCTGGTGCGCCAGTATGCCAGTTGGCCAGATCGCCATTTTCAGCAACCTGGAAAGCACCCAATACTGCGATATCTAAGTGACCGCCACGCATCATGGCAAATGAATCACCATGATGGAAGAATGAACCGCCTTCAAGTAGGGTGACGAATTCTTTACCGGCATTGATCAGCTCAGGATCGCGGTCTTCTTCAGCAGGAGGAGGACCGAAAGCCAACAGGCCATTTTCAGAATGCAGGAATACGTCTTTATCGCTTGGCAGGTAGCTTGAAATCTTGGTCGGTAAACCAATACCGAGGTTTACATAGGCACCATCAGGAATGTCTTGTGCCACACGTTCAGCGATCTGGTCACGGGTCAGTTTGCTATAGCTCATTATTTATCTCCGATGCCAATTATTGTGCAGGTTTAACTTGAACAACGTGTTGAACAAAAATTCCCGGGGTGATGATGTGTTCCGGATCCAGTGCACCCAGTTCAACCACTTCAGAAACTTGAGCAATCGTCACATCAGCCGCCATCGCCATGATCGGGCCAAAGTTACGCGCAGATTTACGGTAGACCAGATTGCCCCAACGATCGCCTTTAGAAGCTTTAATTAAAGCAAAGTCAGCTTTAATCGGATTTTCCAGGACAAAATCTTTGCCTTCATAGTTCAAGGTTGGTTTGCCTTCAGCCAGTAAGGTACCAAAACCGGTTGGGGTATAGATTGGACCTAAGCCCATACCTGCTGCCTGAATACGGCAAGCCAGATTACCTTGCGGCACCAGTTCCAGTTCAATTTTTCCAGCACGGTAAAGCTCGTCAAATACCCAGGAATCTGACTGACGTGGGAAAGAACAAATAATCTTGCGAACAGCACCAGCTTTAAGCAGTTTCGCCAGACCATAATCGCCATTACCGGCATTGTTGTTGACAATAATCAGGTCTTTAATACCCAATTCGATCAGACCATCAATCAGTTCAGCAGGCTGACCCGCTGTACCGAAACCACCGATCATGATGGTAGAACCGTCCTTGATCTGGGAGAGTGCTTCTTTCAATGATAATGAACTTTTATCTATCATAATCTGGTCCTTACATATCCTAAACTGATGGATGTCTTTAAACTCGTTTTGAATCTGATGCTGTAACCGGAACTGCGTTACGGTTTTTCTGTGACAGCAGAAAATGTGCTACCAGGCCAATGCAAATTCCCCAAAAGACTGAACTCAGTCCCAAGAAATGCATGCCGGAAGCAGTCGCTAAAAAGGTGATAAGCGCTGCATCACGTTGTGACTCTTTGCCCATGGCCACGGAAATGTTGGTGGCAATCGCACCGAGCAATGCCAGTCCTGCCAAAGCCGCAATTAATTCTTTGGGCATTAGGCTAAACAGCATGACAATGCTGCCGGCAAATAAGCCGCCTAAAATATAAAAAAGCCCATTCGCCACGCCGGCGATATAACGCTTTTCTTTCAGCTCGTGCGCGTCTTTGCCTAAACACAAAGCAGCTGTGATTGAGGCCAAGACAATCGTGATACCCCCCACACAGGCCACTGCAAGCGAGGCAATACTGGTTGCACTGATAATCGGCTTGGCTGGCATGTCATAACCACTGAGTTTGATAATCGCCATTCCCGGTAAAAACTGGCCCGATAGGCTGACCAGAATGAGCGGGAGGGCCAGATTCAGGGTTGAACTCCAGGTCCATTCCGGTGCAATAAATTGCGGAATCGCCAGACTGAAATCTGCCGTGACCGGGTTAATCTTGCCCAGCAGCATGCTTAAAACCACACCGGCAATCAGCACCCAGACCATGGCATAGCGTGGACTAAAACGCTTGGCCAGCAAAAATACCGCCAGCATGCCAAAGACGATATAGGGCATGGTATCGGTCGCGGTGAACAGCCCTAAACCAAACTGCAGTAAAATCCCTGCCATCATCCCGGCAGCCACTTCCTGAGGAATCCAGGACAGTAACTTGTCGAAATAACCGGTGATCCCAATGAAAAAAATCACCACAGCAGAGGTGATATAGGCAGCAACCGCTTCATTGAGTGAAATATCGGGAAACAGCGTAACTAATAAAGCCGTTCCGGGTGCAGACCAGGCGGTGACGACAGGTATTTTGTATTTAATTGATAAAAAGATACCTGCGAGTGCGGCACCAATAGAAATTCCCCAAATCCATGAAATCATCATGTCCGGGGAAACCTGGGCTTGCTGTGCCGCCTGGAAAAAAATGATCAGTGGCCCTGAATAGGAAATCAGCACTGCTAAGAATCCTGCAACAGTTGCTGAAATTGACCAATCATTTTTTAATGTCTGAAACAGGGTATTCATTGGTGATGTGCCTCCTTGCGTCGAACCATGAGCCTGTTAAAAATCGTGATGATCAGGACTAGCCCTGATCACCACCACCGACCGGTACCACTGTACCTGTCATATAAGATGATTCATCCGAAGCCAAGAATACAATTGCATTCACTTGCTCCTGAATCGTACCGTAGCGTCCCATGAAAGTACGGTCAATGGTCTGATCAACCACTTGCTGCATCCATTCTTTTTCAGATTCAGTCAGTGGATTGGCATTGCGCGGTACTTTACGTGGTGGTGCTTCAGTACCACCTGTCGCGATTGCATTGACACGGATTCCGTCTTTGGCATGTTCAAAGGCAAGGGAAGCGGTCAGGCCGTTCACACCACCTTTAGATGCTGAATATGGCACACGGTTAATCCCGCGTGTCGCAATAGAAGATACGTTTACAATGGTACCTTTCTGA
Organism: Acinetobacter sp. L-24; assembly: GCF_056857555.1. Next base: position 32,459 of record NZ_JBSXNI010000026.1, read on the forward strand.
TTTTTAATCATTTCCGGAAGTACTGCACGGCAGCACCACAAGGTCGGGAACAATGAACGGTTCACTTCCTTGATAATTTCCTCTTCAGAAAATTCCTCGAAAGGTTTCATCCAGATCGCACCACCGACGTTATTGATTAACGCATCGACACGGCCATAGGTTTCTAGCGCTTTTTCAACGACTGATTGAGCACCAGCAAACGTTTCCAGATTGGCTTTGACCGTAATCGCATCACCGCCAGTCGCTTCAATTTCAGCCAGAACTTCTTCCACATAAGGGGAAAGGTCAGCCATAACGACTTGAGCACCTTCGCTCGCCACTTGCAGCGCGACACCGCGACCGATGCCTTGAGCGGCACCAGTCACAATTACAACTTTATTTTCAAATCTTTGACGATTAGACATTGAACAAATTCCCTCTATTAATTGGCAGAGAATTTTTCAAACAGGAAGCTTGCAGGTTTTACGCCTTCAGCATCCAGCCAGCCGCGAACTGCTTCAACCATTGGTACAGGGCCACACAGGTAAACATCTACATCACCGCCATTTAGCCATTCGTTCTCAATATGACCGGTCACATAGCCTTTACGCTCATGGGCAGATTCTGGGTTAGCAACTACTGTACGGTATTCGAACCACGGGAATTTGTCTTGCAGTTCGTTCAGTTTTTCAATCGCTACCAAGTCGAAATCATTAGTCACACCAAATACTAAACGCACTGGATGTTCTGAACCTTTTTCTTCCAGCACTTGCAGCATTGACATGAATGGTGCAATACCTGTACCACCCGCCAGCATCAAGACAGGACGGGTCACAGGGCGCAGGTAGAAGCTACCAAATGGACCGGTGAAAGTCATTTTGTCACCAGCTTGGGCATTTTTACTTAAGAATTCACTCATTTTGCCGTTCGGTACATTACGTACTACGAAACCAGTTAAACGGTCACTCGGTTTTGAGCTAAATGAATAAGAACGGGTTTCAGTCGTGCCCGGAATTCCTACATTCACATATTGACCAGCAAGGAAGTGAATGTCCGGTTGACCTTCGTCTAACTGGATATCAAAAGTAATGGTCGAGTCAGACAGGTTTTCGACACGCGCCAAAGTACCCTGGAATGCATGAATTTCGGTTTTACACACTTCTGAGGAAGCCTGAATCTGGAACACCGCATCTGAAGTCGGTTTACACTGACAAGCCAGAATAAAGCCTTCAGCGGCTTCTTCAGGCGTTAAAGCATCTTCAATATAAGTTTCTTCAGGCATGTCATAAGAACCTGATTCACAAAACGCACGACACGTTCCACAAGCACCATCACGGCAGTCCAAAGGAATATTGATCTTTTGACGGTAGGCTGCATCCGACAGTGTTTCGCCATCTGAAACAGAAATAAAACGTGTAACGCCATCTTCAAATTGAAGTGCAACATTGTGGTTTGACATGGCTGAATATCCTATATAAATCTTTGTAACTGAGCCTTTCAGCCAATTTTCCATCTGACCGAAAGGCATAACCTAGCTGTATAAACAGTCTTAGAGGTGATAAATGTCGATAACCTGGTTGATGTAATCGTTTTTCAGTACCACGTATTTGCTTAAAATTTGCGGTTTATCGCCTGAGAAATCGATTTCATAACGAGACATACCGAAATAGCTGTAACTTGTTTTGTAACGGAAGCTCAAAGTATTCCAGTTAAAACGTACAGTCACTTTGTCGCCATCACGTTCAACAATTTCAATATTGCTGATGTTATGGCAGGTACGTGTATCCGGCATGGTTGCAGATGAACGTTCAGTCTTGATCCGGAACACGCGGTCTTCTAAACCTTGACGGTCTGGATAGTAAATCAGGGAGATTTCAGACTGCGGATCTGTGGTCAGCTTGTCATCATCATCCCAGGCTGGCATCCAGAAAGACGCAGTAGGGGCATAACAAGTTAACCAATCATCCCATTGTTCATCATCTAAAAAGCGGGCTTCTTGATACAGGAACTGCGCAATATTTTCTAAAGTGATGTCGCTCATGCGTTTTCTCCTTCAGTAGATGCTGCAATTTCTTTTTCAGTCGCAATGCCTTTTTTGATCAATTCTAACCAGTACTGGTGCTGAGCCAGGTATAGACCTTCATCTTCAGTTTTAATACCAGACAGTTTTGGTTTTAAACCGATTTCATTGGCAGCATCGTCCGGGCCTTGGATCCAGTGTTTAGAACCACGGCACATGTCGTTCCATTCCAGCGCGATACCGGCATAACCTGCCTGACATGCACGGAATTCTTCAAGATCGTCTGGGGTTGCCATACCTGATGCGTTAAAGAAGTCTTCATACTGACGGATACGACGTGTACGTGCTTCCGGCTCTTCACCTATAGGTGCGATACAGTAGATCGTCACTTCAGTTTTATCGACAGAAATCGGGCGCAGGACACGGATTTGTGAACCGAACTGATCCATGAAGTAAACGTTTGGATAGATACACAGGTTACGTGAACGTTCGATCATCCACTTCGCCATGGCTTCGCCATATTGCGCAGTGTATTCATCTTTCTTGGCAAAGTTAGGACGGTCTTCCGGGTTAGCCCATTGCGTCCAAAGCAGCATATGACCGTGTTCAAAGCCGTAAGAACCACCGCCTTGTTTGCCCCATGCGCCTGCGCTCATGGCACGGATGTTGTCACCCGCCTGTTTTTCTTTACGTTGCTGAGTGGTTGCAGCATAGTTCCAATGTACAGCAGACACGTGATAACCATCAGCACCGTTTTCAGCAGTCAACTTCCAGTTACCTTCATAGGTATAAGTCGAAGAACCACGTAAAACTTCCAGACCTTGTTCAGACTGATCCACGATCATGTCAATGATTTTGGTCGCTTCACCCAGGTATTCTTCCAGAGCAGGGACATCCGGATTCAAGCTGCCGAACAGGAAACCTTTATAGCTTTCAAAACGCGCAACCTTTTTCAGGTCATGTGAACCGTCTTTGTTAAAGCAGTCTGAATAACCCGCTTCAGCCGGATCTTTAACTTTTAATAACTTGCCGGAGTTATTGAACGTCCAGCCATGGAATGGGCAAGTATAAGTTGCTTTATTGCCTTTCTTGTTACGACACAATTGAGCACCGCGATGCGAACAGGCATTGATCATGGCATTCAGTTCACCTTGACGGTTACGTGCAATGATGATCGGCTGACGACCCATATAGGTAGTATAGAAGTCGTTATTGTTTGGAATCTGGCTTTCATGTGCCAGATAAACCCAATTGCCTTCAAAGATGTATTTCATCTCAAGGTCAAACAGGGCCTGGTCTGTAAATACTGAACGGTGTAGTTTAAATTCACCAGATTCATAATCATCAACCAGTAATTCGTCAATGCGGTCTAAATGGCTGGTGTTAATTACGGGAATACGAGGCATGTCCTTTCTCCGACTTTCCAAGGGGGAAGTCAGCGGGATATATCTCACGGCATATCCCGCTTCTTAATGTATTAAGCGCTAGCGCGGCGACGATCAACTTCAGTAGAAGGTGCGTCTTGTTTCTCTTTCATAAGTTCAATATCAAATTGAATGTGTTTGAAAGGACCTTTCAGACCACGTTTTGCAATTTCAGCTTCATCAGTCACGTCAACCGCAGTTGCCACCAAGCCTTCACGAGTCGCGAATGCAAAGTCATCCCACAGGTATTGGTCGCCTTCAATATTGAATTGAGTAGTCAGCTTGCGGTAACCCGGTGCAGATACGAAGTAATGTACGTGCGATGGACGGTTACCGTGACGGCCTAATTTGTCCAGTACAAACTGAGTTGTACCTTCTGGAGGGCAGCCATAACCTACTGGCATTGTAGTCAATGCAGTATATTGACCATCTGCAGCGGTAATGATGCTGCGACGCAAGTTAAAGTCAGACTGTGACTTGTCAAAGAATGAGTAGTTGCCCAGGCTGTTTGCATGCCAGATTTCAACTTTAGCACCTTCAACACGGTTGCCGTCAGTATCCGTCACTGTACCTTCAATGATTAAAGTCGGGATTTTGCCTTCTTCAGAACCATCATCCATACGTGCAAAGCTTACTGTTTCAGGTGCACCAGCGACATAAAGTGGGCCTTCAATCGTACGTGGCGTACCGCCAGTAATACCTGCTTTAGCATCCGCTTCATCAGCACGTAAGTCTAGGTAGTGTTCCAGACCCAAACCTGCAGCCAATAAACCTAATTCGTTCGCTTGACCGGCATCAGTAAAGTATTCCAGACCTTTCCACAGTTCTGACTGAGAAATATCAAGATCTTCGATAGCCTGGAAAAGGTCACCCAATAAACGCACAACAACTTGTTGTACACGTTCATCTACAGGACCTGTCGCTGTATCAACGTTCATTTGCTTAACTAATGCATCAATTTCTTGGCGATTCATACTATTGCTCCTAAAGTATGTCTTTCATCTTTTAGTGGCGCACTTTTTTAGCTTTCATTGGCTGGCTAAATCTGGCTGGCCACAATCCTTGTTGAGGTACCCTCTGTTTTCGATTTGGAAGGGGAATCCGGTGACTCCCAATCCGCTCATTTAATCAACTGTCGTCATCTCGAACTGAAGATGGGTGACGGTTTAATGCCATTACTTCAATGTTCATATAAGGATAGAGAGGCAAGCCTTGTAACAGGTTGTGCAACTCTTCATTGCTTTCAACATCAAAAATACTGATGTTTGAGTACTGGCCCGTGATGCGCCAGATATGACGCCATTTGCCTTGACGCTGCAATTCCTGTGAATAAGCCTTTTCAACAGCCTTAATTTCGTTTGCCTGTTCAACTGGCAGATCACGTGGAATGTTTACATCCATACGTACGTGGAAAAGCATGGGTTTCTCCTAATTACTGACGACGCAAGTTGTCAATCTTGTTTTCATCCAACTCAATCCCCAGACCTGGTCCTTTCGGAATCTCAAGTTCAAAGTTTTGATAGTTGAGTGGGGTTTTCAAAATATCTTCAGTCAGCAGTAGAGGACCAAACAGCTCGGTACCAAATGCCAGACTTTCAAAAGTAGAGAACACATGTGCCGAAGCAATCGTGCCCACTGGGCCTTCAAGCATGGTGCCGCCATACAGGTCAATACCTGCAAGTTTGGCAATCTTGCCTACTTCGCAACCTTCAATCAGGCCACCCGACTGGGCAACTTTGACTGCAAATACAGAAGAACCGTTTTGTTTGGCAATCTCATACGCTGAGTGCGGGCCCATTAACGATTCGTCTGCCATGATGGCAACATCAAAACGTCGGGTCAGACGGCGCATAGCGTCCAGGTTATCAATTGCACATGGCTGTTCGATCAGATCAACACCGCCATCTTGCAATAACTGGATGCCTTTAATCGCTTCCAGTTCTGACCAGGCACGGTTCACATCGACACGGATCGAAACGTCTTTGCCTAAGGCTTTCTTAATTGCCAGCACATGTTCAACATCTTCTTCTACCGGACGAGAACCGATTTTCAGTTTGAAAATGTTGTGGCGTTTTGCCGCAACCATTTTCTCTGCTTCAGCAATATCTTTTTCGGTATTGCCAGAAGCCAATACCCAAAGAACTGGAATACTGTCACGTAAGCGGCCACCGAGGACTTCACTTAATGGCAAACCTAAACGTTGTGCCTGAATGTCTAAAAGTGCAGTCTGAATCGCACATTTGGCAAAACGGTTACCATTAATATTCTTTTTAATTGCTTGTAATGTCTGTGCAACATTTAAACCGGATAATGTTTTTAAAAGAGGCGCAAAATAAGTTTCAATATTTACTTTTACGCTTTCCGGGCTTTCATCACCATAACCTAAGCCACCGATAGTTGTTGCTTCACCCCAACCGATGTAACCATCTTCAGTGGTGATTTTGACCAATACCAGGGTCTGGGTTTGCATCGTCGCCACTGCCATCTTGTGAGGGCGAATGGTTGGAATTTCTACCAGCAAGGTTTCAACTGACTTATACATAATACGGGTTCACATTCTTGCTTTAATGCTTTGACTTGATATACCTTAAAAGAATAATGTTGATTGGTCTAAGATCGATTTAGCATCTTTTTATACTTTAAAGGTATTTAGAGCCATGGAACTCAGACATTTGCGTTACTTCGTTGCCGTCGTCGAAGAACAAAGTTTTACCAAAGCGGCAGAAAAACTGTTTATTGCTCAGCCACCTTTAAGCAGACAGATACAAAATCTGGAACAGGAACTGGATATTCAGCTCTTTGAAAGAGGGAGTAGACCGCTTAAGACCACAGAAGCAGGTCAATTCTTCTATCAGCATGCGGTTAAACTTTTGTCTAATGCGGAAGAAATCAAATCGATGACCAAGCGGATTGGTATCGCGGATCGCACCATTAGCATTGGTTTTGTCGGCTCTTTATTGTTCGGCTTGCTGTCGCGTATTGTGTTTCTATTTAAGCAGCAACATCCCCAGCTCAAAATTGAGATGGTTGAAATGAATACCTATGAGCAGATTCAGGCGCTGAAAGAGGGAAGAATTGATGTCGGTTTCGGCCGTTTAAGAATCTCGGATCCTGCGATAAAACGGGTGTTATTGCGTGAAGAACGCCTAGTGGTGGCAGCTCATTCAAGTCATGTACTGGCTCATCGTGAAAATATACATTTATCTGAACTGGTCGATCAGCATCTGTTCTTATATCCGAATACTGGAAAGGCAAATTTCTCTACCCAGGTTCGTGGCATATTTTCTGAGTATGGTCTTGAACCGAAAAATATCCGGATTGTCCGTGAGTTACAGCTGGCACTGGGCTTTGTCGCTGCCGGAGAAGGCGTCTGCATCGTACCGGAAAGCGCACAAAACATTAAATTAGCCCATCTCAACTTTGTACCTCTAGCAGATGCTTTTGCAGTGAGTCCTGTGTTTATGGCGATGCGCAATATGGATGAAAGCGAATACATTCGTTACCTGTTTGATGCTGTGTATCAAGTTTATGATCTTGAAGCGCTAAAATACGATCGATCGGTATTTTAATCGCTAAAAATCGTGTGAATGATATAGCACCAAAAATCGATGAGGACGCGATAAAAACAAGCTGTTTTTAAAAACATCATGATTGAATAATATATTTATTAATTAATTGAATAGTTTAATTTGACCCAGACCTTATAGGTATAAAGCCATGCCTATTCAGTTTTAGACATTTTTTCCTATTTTCTGCATTGTGAGCAGCATAAGTTGAACTTCACAATTAGGAGGTGGAGATGTCTACAAATAAAGTGAATATAAATACGCTGATTGATGAAGCGAAATTCACACCCTTTCATTGGGGTGTTTTGATCTGGTGTTTGCTGATCATTATCTTTGACGGTTATGACCTGGTCATCTATGGGGTGGCGTTGCCGTTACTGATGCAGGAATGGTCGCTAAGTGCGGTACAAGCGGGCATGCTGGCCAGTACTGCCTTATTCGGAATGATGTTTGGTGCCATGAGTTTCGGTACTTTATCCGATAAACTCGGCCGTAAAAAAACCATCATGATCTGTGTGGCTATTTTTAGTGGGTTTACCTTTATCGGTGCCTTTGCCACATCACCAGTCGAATTCGGAATTTTACGTTTCCTGGCTGGCCTTGGAATTGGCGGTGTCATGCCTAACGTCGTGGCATTGATGACCGAATATGCGCCTAAACGTATCCGCAGTACGCTGGTTGCCCTGATGTTTAGTGGTTATGCCATTGGCGGGATGACTTCTGCGCTACTCGGTGCATGGTTGGTGCCACAATTTGGTTGGAAAATCATGTTCCTGCTTGCAGGCGTTCCATTGCTCATCTTGCCGATTCTATGGAAATATCTGCCAGAATCCCTGATGTACCTGACCAACAAACAACAGACGGCCAAAGCACACGATATTATTCAAAAAATCTCTCCGACACAGGTCATCACCAGTGACACCCAGTTTGTACTGAATGAAATACAAAAAGGGGATGAGGCACCATTAAAAGCACTCTTTCAACAAGGCCGTAGCTTCAGTACCTTTATGTTCTGGCTGGCATTCTTTATGTGCCTGTTGATGGTCTACGCCTTGGGTAGCTGGTTGCCAAAACTGATGATTCAGGCAGGTTACTCGCTGGGTGCAAGTATGATCTTCCTGTTCGCCCTGAATATTGGTGGAATGGTGGGTGCCATTGGTGGTGGATATCTCGCAGATAAATTCCATATCAAAAAAGTGCTGACTATCATGTTCTTATGTGGTGCCATTGCGTTGATTCTGCTTGGTTTTAACAGTCCACAATTCGTTCTGTATACCTTGATTGCTGTAGCAGGCGCTGCAACGATTGGCTCACAAATTCTGCTCTATACCTTCGTGGCGCAGTATTATCCATCGACAGTACGTTCTACCGGTATGGGCTGGGCATCAGGTATTGGACGTATTGGTGCAATTGTTGGGCCGGTACTCACTGGTGCTTTATTAACCATGAATTTACCGCATCAAATGAACTTCTTTGCAATTGCGATTCCTGGCGTAATCGCTGCGCTGGCAATTTTCCTGGTGAACTTAAAAACTTCCGTAGATGGCCAAGCCCTTGCAATACCTGATGTGAAGCCGAATCCAGTGGCAAAAGAAGCGACACATTAAGTTAGATTTCAATCAATAAAGATAATATTCCCAATGATATAGATCGCCATCGTAACGGGTGGTGATCTGTTGCTAGAATCAAAACGCATAATAAAAAGCGAGTTTAGGATGAACACGACACAATTATTTAATCAAACAACAATCACATTCAAGCGCACAGTTCTGATGAGCATGATGGCAATGAGTTTAGGGGGCATCAGCTTATCGACTCAAGCACAAACCTCAGCTCAGTCGAATCAGCAGGAAATTGAACAACTGCGCCAAGAAGTTCAGGCTCTACGCGCACTGGTTGAGCAACAGCAAAGACAAACGGCTGTGGTCACTGCACATGTTGCAGCAACACCTGCTCCAGCAAGCAAACCTGTCATGAAAATTGCCAGTGGTGCCGAATTTAATCTTTATGGAAATATTCGTGCCGATGCCTCTTATCAGGCTGAAGGTGGTTCAGCAGCACGTATGTATAACCAGATTAATGCTGTACCTTTAGAAGGTGTCGGTGAGCGTAGTGATGAATTTAAATCTACTCTGGCTGCAACCCGTTTAGGCATGGATTTTAAAGCACCAGTCGGTGCTGGAGATAAAGCTTTAAGCGGTAAAGTTGAAGTGGATTTTCTGGGCGGCGCAAGCTTTGATAACTTGCGTATCCGTCATGCTTATATCAGCTATGCCAACTGGTTGATCGGTCAAACCTGGTCGAACTTTGCAGTGCCAGATTATATTCCGGAAACTGTAGATGCATTGGTTTATGCTGGCGGTTCAATTAAACGGACGCCACAAGTTCGTTATACCAGCACCATCAGTCCTGAAACCAATCTGGTATTTGCAGTAGAAGATCCTAAAGATGCAACCATTACTGGTATTAAACAACGTCTACCTGCTTTAACGGCACGTTTAAATCATAAATTTGCTGATAATCTTACAGTCAGTGCCCGTGCGATGGGGAATGAAAAGCGTGTCAATGAAGATGAAAAAACCGCATGGGGTGTAGGGCTTGGTGCCAAGTATGATGTTGTGCCGGGTACAACGCTCAAAGCTGACTATTACCATGTCAAAGGCGATAGCAGCTTTGTATCTTATGCAAATACGGGTGTGATTACCGCTGCAAATGGCGATTTATTACAAAGTGAATTTGATTCAATTTCAGTCGGCTTAACTCAGCAGTTTAATGATAAATTGCGCGGCACATTGGGTTATGGCTATATGAATTTTGATGAAGATCAAGCTTATATCAATGCAGTCACTGACAAGACCAAAGCCAATAAAGACTTATGGCAAGCGTGGGCCAACGTGTTCTATAGCCCAACCAAGCCTTTAAGTTTCGGTCTGGAATATGTTTATGGTGAACGTGAGGCATTAGGTGCAGCCACGAATGGCAGCACTAAGGGTGAAGACAACCGTATTAATGCGGTTGCTATTTACAACTTCTAAGACTTCTTTCAATGAGAGAGAGTCTGAGCTGTAACAGAAGCGTGGATGAATTAATCCGCGCTTTTGCTCTTTTGAAGAATGGTTTCTGTCAGCAGATTGACTGCATCTTCAACCTTGGCTGTCCATTCAAACGAACAATTCAGGCGAATATAATGTTGGCTGGCAGGCTCAGGCTTAAACAGCAGTGCAGGGGCAATTGAAATATGCTGTTGAAGTAATTGTTCATAGAGCTGTTGGGCATCGACTTCTTTAGGCAACTCAATCCAGAGAAAATAACCACTGGAATAATAGTAAATTTCACAGAGGGTGCCTAAACGTGCTTTAAGTTCCTGATAAAATTTCTTTTTATATTTTCCCAGATGCTGCCTTAAATGCCGCAAATGTTTTTCATAATAATGATGTGAAATAAATTCGACCAGCGCATTTTGAAGTAAGGGACTGACCGTTAAAGTACTCATGAGCTGTAAGTGCTGAATGGCATCGGAAAATGGGCCGGCATACACCCAGCCGACGCGTGCACCCATCCCCAGAGTTTTGGAAAAAGAAGAACAGTGCAGCACCATCTGATGCTGATCAAAATATTTAACGGGTAGCGGTTTGGATGAACCATAATTTAATTCCTGATAAACATCATCTTCGATTAAATACACCTGATATTCATACAAGAGTTCCGCAATTCTCTGTTTGATTTCAGAACTGACGGTAAAACCAATCGGATTATGGACATTCAGCATCAGCCAGCACACCTTGATCGGATACTGTTTTAAAGCCTGTTCAAATGATTCGAGATCGAAGCCAAACTGTGGATGTTCCGGAATCGTAATCACCTGTAATCCCAAACGCTCGGCTGCCTGCCAAGCGCCATAAAATATGGTTTTCTGCAACAGAATAAAATCACCGGGTTGAGTTAAGGCCTGTAAAGACAGATTCAGTGCTTCTAGTGCACCAGATGTAATGACAATGTCATCTTGATTGCAGGTAACTCCTTGTAATTGATAACGGTTAGCAATCAGTTGCCGCAAGTTCTGATTGCCGGGCGGCATATGATTCTGGTTGTTATAACTGCTTTTTCTTTTGGCCTGCTGCGCCAGAATCTGCATAAATTTGGCGTTATATAACAGCTCTGCATTGGGAAAGGCAGAACCAAAAGGCACAATTTCGGCTGACTGAGTCGATTTTAAATAATTAAATACCACCGAGTTGATTTGAATTTTAGGATTTAAACCAATCTGTACGAACTGTTTGCTATTGAGCAGTGCTTGAGTGTGTTCTGCAACGTAATAGCCCGATTTGTCTTTGGCATAGACTAGACCTTGTGCTTCAAGTTCCTGATAAGCATTGAGTACCGTCATCAGGCTATAACCAGATAATTGGGTCTGTTCGCGAAGTGAAGGCAATTTTTCATGTGCCTTCCATACGCCATTTTCAATCATCTGACGGATATTCTGTGCCAGTTTTTCAGACTTATACATACACTTTCTTGAACTATAACTGTTCTAATTATTTTGATTTATAGCATATTTTAAGATGCTTAATATAACAAAAGGGAGGACTAGGCTTATTGTCATTCTATTTTTAAGCTTGAGTCTTGATACACGACAATTAAAGTGAAAATCAGGTCTCAAATTTTCTGTGTAAATTTTATCTCTACATAAATTGTATTCCCATTTTTATACGCCTCAGTCACTTGGCTTAATTTGTCACAATTCGATACTTACAAAGTTAGATTTCCTTGCTAAATTCGATCCACATGATGATAAAAAGTAAGTTACGGTTTCAGATCGAGCCATCATGCAACTATAACAACGATACGCAAATACGGACCAATAACAAGCACAAAGGAGTGGAGAATGCTCGGAAATATGATGTTTCAGCCTTTACTGATCAGCAGCATGATTGAACATGCAGGACGCTATCATGCCGATACCGAGGTAATTTCCAAAAATACCGATACCACTATTACAGTGACCAATTGGGGAGAAATTCATCAAAACTCGAAACGTTTTGCCAATGCATTACAACAACTCGGCTTGGCGCAGGGAGATCGGGTCGCGACTATTGCCTGGAATAATCATCGCCATTTAGAGTCCTGGTATGCCATTTCTGGCAGCGGCCTGGTCTGTCATACGATTAACCCGCGCTTATTTCCGGAACAGCTCATTTTTATTATCAATGATGCTGCGGATCGCGTGGTGCTGTTTGATAAAACATTTGTCCCTTTAATTAAAGCCGTGAAAGCGCTGTTGACCTCGGTCGAGCATTTTATCTGTCTGGATGCGGCTGATCCGGCAGTTAGAGAAGCGATTCCAGAAGTTCAGTTTTACGATGATCTGATTGCCGGCCAAAATGCAGATTTTGAGTGGCCAATAATTGATGAAAACTCAGCAAGCTCTCTGTGTTATACCTCGGGAACCACGGGCAATCCCAAAGGTGTGCTGTTTAGCCATCGCTCTACGGTATTACATAGCTATGCCATCATTTTACCTGACTCCTTAAATGTCTCGGCTGCCGATATTATGTTGCCTGTGGTGCCTATGTTCCATGTAAATGCGTGGGGCACACCGTATGCTGCTGCGATGGTCGGATGCACCTTGGTTCTTCCTGGACCGGGTCTGGATGGCGCCAGTCTGGTCAACCTGATTGATACTTATCAGGTTTCGGTAGCACTTGGCGTACCGACCATCTGGCAAGGTTTGATTGCCGCCGCAAACCAGTCAGGCTCCAAACTGGAAAGCCTAAAACGAAATGTAGTGGGTGGATCGGCATGCCCACCGGCGATGCTAAGAGCTTTCAAAGAACAGTTTAATTGTGAAACGATCCATGCCTGGGGCATGACGGAAATCAGCCCACTGGGTACAGCGAATCAACTCAAGACCAAACATTTGCATCTGTCTGATGAAGAAAAATTACAGATTCGTCTATCCCAAGGTCGTCCACCATTCGGGGTTGACCTACGTTTGACTGATGCAGAAAAAGGGATGCATGAAATTGAACGTGATGGACAGACCACAGGAAATTTACAGGTCAAAGGGCATTGGGTCATCAGCCATTATTTCGGCAAGGAAGAGTCTGCACTGACTGATGATGGCTGGTTTGATACCGGCGATATTGCTACGCTGGATCAGGATGGCTTTATGAAACTCAGTGATCGTTCTAAAGATCTAATCAAGTCTGGCGGAGAATGGATTTCATCGGTGGAGCTGGAAAATATTGCCATGGGACATCCGGAAATTGCGATGGCTGCCGTGATTGCCGCCCAGCATCCTAAATGGGATGAGCGCCCGGTATTGATTGCCATTAAAAAGCCGGACAGCCAGCTAAGTGAAACTGATCTGCTGGATTATTATGCGGACAAGGTAGCCAAATGGCAGATTCCAGACCGAGTCGTATTTGTTGATGCGATTCCACTCAGTGGTACTGGTAAAATGCTGAAAAAAGATCTGCGTGAATTATATGGGACTATTCTTTTGGAGCAGGCAGCAGGTTAAAGCGTCATTTAATCTAAAAATCCCAACATGAAGTCAAAAAACTGATCTCGAATAGAGGTCAGTTTTTTTATGTATAGGCTAAGCAGCGTTGTCAGTTTAAAAATGCTTTTTCTCAATCCATATCGCCTTGATTGCTACTTTTAGACGATATTGTCCGACAAAAATTCATATTATATGGCTTAGGCACATAATTTGACCTGTATTGACATGGTCTCAATATGAGAATTCTTTATCCTGAGCAATATAATAATTAGACAGTTGTACATTAATGAAACTGTCTGCGGATAAGGGGATAAAAATGACAAGCATGCCAACCTATCAGCCGCATTGGATCCGAGAAGATTTCATTGATTTTATTGGTGAAAAAATCCATCCAACTTGGGCAATCAAAAAAGTTAAGGCTGCCGTTATGGGCATTCAAGCCATCAGCCCTGACTTTTTCAAGATTCACTTACGTCCAAATCATAATTTTAAAGCCAAGTCATTTCAGGCCGGCCAGAATATTGCAGTGACTGTCGGACTGGATGGCGTACGTCATCAGCGACATTATTCTGTGGTGACGGTATTGAAAAATGGTGATCTGATCATTGCGGTTAAACAGCAGGGCAAAGTGTCACGTGCCTTAAGCCTGATGCAAATTGGTGCCGTGATCGAAATATCACAGCCGCAAGGCGAGTTCACATTGCAAAAATCCACGCAGCCGATTTTATTCCTGGCTTCAGGCAGTGGGATTACGGCCATTTATTCCTTGCTGCAAAAAGCAGTGATCCAGTCTCTGGAACAGATCGACCTGATTTATTTCACTCGAGATGATGCCTTTCATGCTGAACTGAAAACCTTGGCTCTCATGCATCCAAACTTGAAATATCACCATTTCAATACCGTGGAACACCAGCAGCATCTGACGCAGAGCTTATTGCAAAAGCTGGTGCCAGACTTTGCAGAACGAAAAATTTACGCCTGTGGCTCAGCCGGGATGATGAAGGCTGCACTGAAAATCGTCGATAAACTAGAATTGAAATCCAATTTTCATTCGGAATATTTCCAGATTGTGGTCGATGAAAAAATTAAAGCACAGCCGGTACAGTTTTTAAGATCGCAGCAAGAGTTTCAGGCGCAGTCCAACTTACTGGAAAGTGCCGAAAAGTCGGGCTTGCGACCAGCGCATGGCTGCCGGATGGGCATCTGCAACACCTGTTCCTGTACCAAGGTCAGTGGTTCGGTACGGAATGTCCTGACCGGTGAAATTGATCATGGCAATAATACCCAGATCAAACTGTGCATTTCTCAGGCAGTGAGTCCTGTGGTGATTAATTTATAAACCATTGATAAGCCATTAATTAAACTATAAGAAGGTGCTCCCATGAATATGCAAATTGATTTTAAACGACATAGCAAAAGCCAATTTCTCAGTCCGGAACAGATTGAGGAATTCGGTGCCAAAGTCGATGCAATCCGCCGCGAGGTCATGGATGATCTGGGGGAAAAAGACGCCGAATATATTTATAAAATCCGCAACTTTGTCCGCTATAGCGAAATTGCCTCACGTGGCATGCTGATGTTTGCCGGCTGGTTGCCACCGGTATGGCTGGCGGGGACAGGTCTGCTCGGTCTTTCCAAAATCGTGGAAAATATGGAACTCGGTCACAATGTCATGCATGGCCAGTTCGACTGGATGAACGATCCGAGTCTGAACGGTGTGACGTATGACTGGGATACGATTTCAACTGGCGATGACTGGAAATACACGCACAACTATATTCATCATACTTATACCAATATTGTGGGGATGGATCATGATGTGGGTTATGGGCTAATTCGAGTTAGTGAATCGCAAAAATGGGAACCACGCTTTCTGTTCAATATTCCATTGGGCATTCAGTTAATGGTGTTTTTCGAATGGTATGTTGGCCTGCAACGCCTGCATTTGGAAGACGTGATTGCTTATAAAACCAAGACCTGGAAAGAAGTTTGGGAAGAAGCAGCACCTTTGCGCCAAAAAATGCGCCGTCAGGTGTTAAAAGATTATGTATTTTTCCCGATCATTGCCGGGCCAAATGCCATTCCGGTATTTACCGGAAATGCGGTGGCCAATGTGATTCGCAGTCTATGGGCTTCTGCCGTCATTTTTAACGGTCATTTCACTGAAGATGCTGAAACCTTTGAAATGGATAATACCGACGATGAAACCCGTGCCGAGTGGTATCTGCGCCAGATTCGTGGTTCGAGCAATTTTAGCGGGACGACCTGGCTGCATATTTTGAGTGGTAATTTGAGCCATCAAATTGAGCATCACCTGTTTCCGGATATGCCGGCCAATCGCTATGCGCAGGTTGCGCCAAAAGTTAAAGCGCTCTGTGAAGAATATGGCATTCATTATAACGAAGCGAGTTTCATCAAGCAGTTTTCTACCGTTTGGGTAGGTCTCGCTAAATGTTCTCTACCGAATCACTGGACTGAGCAGGTGGTTGAAAAAACCCATGCTGCCAAATCTGTATTCAACTACTTTAAAGCGAAACTATTGTCATAATTTTTAAGCTTTACTTATTTTACCGTTTTGGTACTCCTCAATAGATTTGGATGGTCTATTGAGGAATTTTTTTTTGACCTTTATCAGATTCAATATCATTAAAATCCTCCTGTTTATGAATAAAATATGGATACAGATTTCAAAAAATGACGAAAGCAAAACAGATCCAGTACTGCTGAAACGCTTTGCCTACAACAACCTGCTTCAGCCCTAAGGGCTTCTCTCTATAATGGCCGCGTCGTTACACTTAAGGTCTCAGTTTTGAAACATCTTAAATATTTTTCAGCAATTCCATTATTAGTACTTTTAACTGCTTGTAACACCACTGAAGCACCCGCACCAGATTATCAGGGCAACTGGAAAAACACCGTGGAAAATCCAAAACTTGAAAATATTCTGGTTATTTCAAAAAATGGTGAAAATTATCTGATTACCAATACGATCAAAGATAAGGAAACCGGTAAAACCGAGAAAAAGAATCCAATGCCCGCTGCAGTGAACGAAAATGGCATGCTTCAGTTGAACGCAGGTGCAGGTATGGTCGATTTTGCAATCGATGAGAAAACCGGAAATCTGGTTGGTTCAGGCTCAATCTATAAAAAAGCCAAATAGTCAGCAAGATTTTTAAGCCACAAATAGTATTCAAGATGTCATGAACAAGGATGCTTCATGGCATCTTTTTTAGTGGATGTTGTTATTGAATGAACTTAATAATTCAGCAAAATTTTCGACATAATAATTTGCTTTGGCTTTGATCAAATCTATTTCATGAGCGGAGTGCTGGTCATACATTGCCACTACCTCGATGCCCGCATGATTGGCTGCTTCTACACCGACTAGAGAGTCTTCAATAATTAGACATTCCTCAGGTCGAAGGTTAAAGGCTTGCAAAACATTCAGATAAACTTCGGGATGAGGTTTAATGTTCTGGACATTTTCACGGGTGAGAATCAAGGAAAAGTCCTCATCAAAGCTGATTTTAGAATTAATATTTCGATTGTTATCCTGATAGCGCTGTACATTGAATAAACTGGTGGTGGTGGTCAAAGCCAGTGATATCTGTTGCTGTTTTAAAGCTTGAATCAGAAGGTCTGCCTGAGGTTTCAATTCGACGATATGATCCAGAAAATGTCGGGAAATTGTATAACGACGATTTTTTACTTCTTCTTTAGCTGGTTCAAAACCGTATTGTTCTTTTAAAAATTCACAATATTCCAAATAAGGATCTGACCTATGTTTCAAAGCGGTAAGTTGAAGATCGCGTTGTTGCTGAATCTCATGTAAATCGACTTTTCTGTTGGAGAGCTCATCAATCAGGGCTGCATCGACCTGATTCCAAATGCCTACGGAATCAATTAACGTACCATCCAGATCAAAACAGACCAGCTTTTTACCCTGAAACATATAAGATTTCTCTGTATTTTTACCATTTATTCGGTGGGGCTGAGTATATCGCATACGATTTAAATGTTTAACTGACCTGAGCAAACCGGGCTGGAAATTTTACGCTAAGGGACTTTTTAATGGATTTATTCAACTGTTAAAAGTATTTATTTACGGAAAATTACAGCGAGTTTAATCCTGAAAATAGTTGCGAAGTGTTATATTTTAATCTGACCCTCAATAGACTTATGCGGATGAAAGACCTGTCCGAATGATGAGAAAGTTAAAGGAAATGTATTTCTGTGTTTGAACTTGACTGTAAATTGCTCAGTATTTTTTATTATGTCTATAAATTTAAAAACGTATCTCAGGCAGCCGATCATTTAGATATGAGCCAGCCAGCGGTGAGCAATCTGCTGAATAAAATTCGCCAGCATTATGGTGATCCTTTATTTTTACGTATTGGCAATGAGATGCTACCTACGGATCTGTCCAAACAGCTCTTTCCCTTGGTCAGCGAAGCACTGAGCAAAGTTGAAGCAATCAATAATTTTACGATCAATTTTGATCAGGTCACTTCACAGCAGCGCTTTACACTGGCGATGACCGATGTATCGCATCTGGTGTTATTGCCAAAAATTTCCCAGTATCTGAAGCAGCATGCATCCCATATCCGTCTGAATGTGCGTCCGATTACATCGGAAACCAGTTATCAAATGGCCAATGGTGAGATTGATCTGGCTTTGGGCTTCTTGCCAAATCTGGAGAATGGCTTTTATCAGCAGAAACTGTTTGAACAATATTATGTGGTGATCGCGGCGAAAGACCATCCGCGGCTCACGGATGACAGCATCACGACCGAAGAGTATTTACATGAAACCCATATCGATATTGATGCCGGGATGGGGCATTACCATATTGAAAATGAATTGCTGAATCTGGAACTTAAGCGTGACATTCTAATGCGTCTGCCAAGTTATCTGGGAGTCGGACTGGTAGTACAAGAAACCGATGCAATTGCGACTGTACCTTATTATTTGAGCGAAGTATTACTATCGCGTGGCAATCTCAAGATTTTTAATGCACCAATTGCGTTCCCGACCTATTCTGTGAAGCAGTACTGGCATATGTCTTGTCATCATAAAACCAGCCATCAATGGCTACGTAATATGCTGCATGAGATTTTAAGTAAATAAGCTTGCAGCATAGAAGGCTTGATTTAATCTTCATCTCTAGATTTTAAACTCCCGGTTCAAGCCGGGATTTTTTTATTTTGGTACATCTTGATGCCTTTTTCAGAGCCTTGCACCTGAAGTGATCATTTCTAGCTCAAAAAAAAGTATTACGAATATAAAAAATAGTATTACCAGTTTGGCACGTCCTTTGCATTTATTTAAGCATCATAAAGTGATCTAGGGTTCCGGCAGTTATTTTTTTAAAGACTGCGTCTGAGACCGAGAGTTCACGGCTTAAGTTTCAAGCTCGAGCTACACGGAGGGATAAAAGCCCGGGAGGTAAACCGTACAAGATTGGGATGGATGCAATGAGCACAATAATTTATCACGAAGATCAAGTCCTGTGGACTGAACGTTTACCGGGTGGACACCACTGTTCAGCACGCATTCAGCGTGGCGCAGTTTTACAACTCAAATCTTTAGGCGCAAATGCCAATGTTTCACTGTTTTGTGTGAATAGCGAAGACAAGCTTGAAGCCTATAACATGCCAGACAGCTTAAAAGGTCAACACAGCGCATTTTTAAGTACAGGGCACATTTTAGCGTCGGATTTAGGGCGCGCGATGGTATCCATTGTGAAAGATGATCATGGTTGGAATGATGCCTTTTGTGCGCCAAGTACAGCACAGCAAATCGAACAACAGTTTGGCACTCAAACTTTCCAAGATGCGCGTAATGACATGTACCGCAATGGTAAAGACAGCCTACTTTTAGAGATGACCAAGTTTTGTTTATCTGCAACTGATCTTAGCAATAGCTTAAACCTCTTCTCAAAAGTACAACCGGATGACAACGGCAACTTATCGTATGTTGCATCTGACAATACTGATCAAGTAATTGAATTGCGTTTTGAAATGGACTGCTTGGTGTTTTTATCGAGTGCGCCACATGCTTTAGACAATTCGACTGAATATGCACCTGCCGATATTCAATTATCTTTATTTAAGGCTTTGCCTTTAGGCGACACCGATGTCTGCCGTGATTCATGCCCGCAAAATCAGCGTGCATTCCAAAATAATAACCGCTACTACGCTTTAACTGCTTAAGGGGAATGATCATGACTGCACTCGTAAACCCAACACAAAATCATGAAAAATCAGTACTGAGCGAAGTATGTCCTGCCGGCGAAGCGTGGATGTGCGAAGTCAAAAAAGGCCAGTACTTCCGTATTGTCGACCTTGAAGGCAACCAGGCGGTTGATACTTTATTTATTTCCGCACATAACCCTGAAGAGCGTTATAGCGCAACCGATACTTTGGCGATGAACCGTCAAATTTATCTCGAAAAAGGCACAACTTTATATACTAACTTTGGCAATAAAATCGCCACCATTAATGATGACAATTGCGGTCGCCATGACACTTTAGGCGGTGCATGTTCATGTGAAAGTAATACGGTCCGTTATGCCCATGACAAATACCCAATGCACAGTTGCCGTAACAATTTCATGATTGCGTTGTCACAACATCCCATTGCCAAAAAGCATGGTTTAAACGTGCGCCACATTGGACCAAACATTAACTTCTTTATGAATGTTCCCGTCACTTCAGAGGGTCACTTAAAATTTGATGATGGTATTTCTGCACCAGGTAAATATGTCGAAGTGAAAGCCGAGATGGATTTGATTGTGTTGATCTCAAACTGCCCACAACTAAATAACCCATGTAATGCCTATAACCCAACAAAAATTCAACTGATTGTCCGTGAAGGCGAGGTATAAGACTATGACTTTAAAATATGGGTTTAATAAAGTTCTCATCGCCAACCGTGGTGCAATTGCTTGTCGTGTCATCCGTACCCTTAAAAAATTAGGCATCCAATCGGTTGCGGTGTATTCGGAAGCAGATCGTGATTCCTTGCATGTGACTTTAGCTGATGAAGCGGTCTTTATTGGTGATGCACCTGCAAGCCAAAGCTATCTGAATGTCGATAAAATCTTAGAAGTGGCCAAACATACCGGTGCGCAAGCGATTCATCCGGGCTATGGATTCCTGTCTGAAAATGCCGAATTCTGTAATCTCTGTGAAGCACAAGGCATTGTGTTCTTGGGCCCAAATGCCGAGCAAATGAAAGCATTTGGTCTGAAACATACTGCACGTGAATTGGCGATTCAAGCCAATGTACCGTTATTGCCAGGTAGCCAATTATTGGCTGATGAAGCTGAAGCCCTGCTTGAGGCTGAGCGTATTGGCTATCCTGTGATGCTGAAAAGTACCGCAGGTGGTGGTGGTATTGGCATGCGTTTGGTGTGGAATGCGGAGGAGCTGAAAGAAGCTTATGCAACCGTGTCTTATTTAGCGCAAGCCAACTTTAAAGATGCAGGCCTTTACTTAGAAAAATTCGTACAAAATGCTCGTCATATCGAAGTGCAAATCTTTGGTGATGGCAACGGTTTAGTTCTAGCACTGGGCGAGCGTGATTGTTCGGTGCAACGTCGTAACCAAAAAGTGATTGAGGAAACACCTGCGCCACACATTACAGATGAACAACGTGCCTATATTCAAAATGTCGCGATTCAATTGATGCAATCGGTGAATTACCGCTCGGCAGGTACAGTTGAATTTGTGATGGATACCGACACCCAAGAATTCTACTTTTTGGAAGTGAATACCCGTCTACAAGTGGAACATGGCGTTACTGAACAAGTCTTTGGTGTCGATCTTGTGGAATGGATGGTGACTTTAGGCAGTCGCGATTGGGTTGCACCTACATCAACACTTGAGTCTCAAGGTCATTCGATTCAAGTGCGTCTTTATGCCGAAGATCCAATCAAAAACTTCCAACCAAGTGCAGGACTTTTGACGCATGTTGAGTTCGATGCCAACGCGCGTAATGAAACTTGGGTAGAAACAGGTTCAAACGTCTCATCTTTTTATGATCCAATGATTGCCAAAATTATTGTGACTGCGGATGATCGTGATTCTGCAATTCAAGCCATGACAGTTACGCTCGCTAAAACCCAAGTGGCGGGCATTGAAACCAACCTTGAATATCTACAAAACATTATCGACTGCAATGTCTTTAAAGCCGGTACGCAAACCACACGTTTTTTAAATACCTTTGAGTGGAAAACTCAAAAAATTGAAGTGCTACAAGCGGGCATTCAAACCGCCGTGCAAGATGTGACAGGACGTTTAGGTTACTGGGATGTTGGTGTTCCGCCATCAGGTGCGATTGATCCGCTGTCTTTGAATGTCGCAAACCAATTGTTGGGCAATGCACCGAATACCGCAGGGCTAGAATGTACACTCCAAGGACCAAGTTTAAAATTCCATTGCGATAGCCAAATTGTCTTGGCAGGTGGCGATATGCCATCGACGTTGGATGGTGTTGCTGTCCCAATGTGGCAAACTGTGAATGTGCGTAAAGGTCAGACGCTGAAATGTGGCAAGATCGCCACAGGTTGCCGTACTTATATCGGGATTAAAGGTGGTCTGAATGTGCCTGAATATTTAGGCTCACAAGCGACTTTTACCTTGGGTCAGTTTGGCGGTCATGCGGGGCGTAATTTACTGATTGGCGATATGCTTCCAATCACGGCATTTACATCTGATGACGTGAAAGCCTTAATAGAAGATCAAATCCCAACATTTTCCAATTCTTGGGAAATTGCGGTGATGTACGGTCCACATGGTGCGCCTGATTTCTTTACCAAAAACGACATTGATACCTTCTTTGCCAACGAGTTTGAAATTCACTTCAACTCTAGCCGTACCGGAATTCGTTTGATTGGTCCAAAACCAGAATGGGCTCGTCAGGACGGTGGCGAAGCGGGTCTGCATCCATCCAATATTCACGACAATGCTTATGCGATTGGTGCCATCGACTTTACTGGGGATATGCCAATTATCTTAGGTCCAGATGGCCCAAGCCTCGGTGGTTTCGTGTGTCCTGCGGTGGTGATCAATTCTGAGCTTTGGAAACTCGGTCAGCTCAAAGCCGGCGATAAAGTCAAATTTGTACCTCTCAGCTATCATCAAGCGAAATTGCTGAACGAAAAATATCATGCACAATTAACTGCCCAAGATACGCAAGCGGTGACTTTTGATGAAGCATTTTATCCTGAAATCAGTACGCTGAAATCTGCCATTTTAGATACCTTAAAAGGTCAAAATGGTACGCCTGATGTGGTGTATCGTCCTGCCGGTAACAACTATATGTTGGTGGAATATGGCGAGTTAGTTTTAGATTTAAACCTACGTTTCCGTATTCATGCGCTGATGCAATGGGTGAAAGATCAAAATATTCAAGGCATTATTGACCTGACACCGGGCATTCGTTCACTGCAAATTCACTTTGATTCGACCCAGCTCGATCAGATTGATTTACTGCGTATGCTTCAAGTCGCTGAAGAGCAACTGCCTGATGTCACCGAGATGCAAGTGCCATCACGTACCGTGTATTTACCACTGGCTTGGGAAGATTCACAAACGCAATTGGCTACTGAACGCTATATGCAAACCGTACGTCCAGATGCGCCGTGGTGTCCGGACAATATCGAATTTATCCGTCGTATTAACGGCTTAAAAGACAAACAAGCTGTGAAAGATGTAGTGTATAACGCAAGTTATCTGGTCATGGGCTTGGGCGATGTGTACTTGGGTGCGCCTGTGGCAACGCCACTTGATCCGCGTCAGCGTTTGGTCACCACAAAATATAATCCTGCACGCACTTGGACGCCTGAGAATGCCGTGGGTATTGGCGGTGCGTATATGTGTGTCTACGGGATGGAGGGTCCAGGGGGTTATCAGTTTGTCGGTCGTACTTCGCAAATGTGGTCACGCTACCGTAAAAACCCTGACTTTGAACAAGGTATGCCGTGGTTACTGCGCTTCTTTGACCAAATTAAGTTTTATGAAGTGTCTGAAGCGGAACTCATGCAAATGCGTGAGGACTTTAAAGCAGGTCGTTTAAAACTACGTATTGAAGAAGGTGTATTGAACCTCAAAGAATACAACGACTTCTTAACTGAAAACCAAGAATCTATTTCGGCATTTAAAGCGGTGCAACAAGCCAACTTTGATGCAGAGCGCCGTCGCTGGCATGAAGCAGGTCTTGCGGAATATGTCTCTGAAAGTCTAGATGCTGTGGATGATGGCGAAGGTGTTGAAGTGCCTGAAGGTGGTTGTGCGGTGGAATCACATATGCCGGGTTCAATTTGGAAAATTGAATGTCAGTCGGGGGATATTGTGGAAGAAGGTGCAACACTTGCGGTGATTGAAGCGATGAAGATTGAGATTCCAATTATTGCGCCTGAGCGTATGCGTGTCGATGCGATTACCATTGAAAAAGGGCAGACGGTGAAAACGGGGCAGGTGTTGTTTACATTAGCGCCAGTGGCTTAAAGAATCCTCCCTAACCCTCCTTTTGCAAAGGAGGGAATTTCCCCTCTTTATTCTTGCGCTATATATAGCTCCGGGTTAGGGGAAATTTAAAGCAAAAAGACCGTCCCTAAGGGCGGTTTTTCATTTGCAATTTAGATTACAGTCTATTATGATATAGCTTATAGTCTATATGAAAAGTTTGGGATATGTGGACGGTTATTACCACCGATGTATTTAACCAATGGCTTGAACAGCAAGATGAATCGACACAAGAAAAAGTGTTAGCTGCTTTGGTTGTGTTGCAATCACAAGGCCCAAGTTTAGGTAGGCCCTTAGTGGATACGGTATATGATTCTAAATATACCAATATGAAAGAGCTACGTGTGCAACACCGTGGTAAACCGATTCGGGCATTCTTTGCTTTTGATCCACTTCGACAAGCGATTGTTTTATGTATTGGTGATAAAAGCGGTAAAAAGCGTTTCTATACAGAAATACTCACGATTGCCGATGAGCAATATACTTTGCATTTAAAGAGTTTAGGAGATTCTTGATATGGCTAAAACATTACAAGAACTTTTGGCAAGTCGTTCAACCGAGAGCCAAGCACGTATTCAAAAAATGGCAGAAGAGCTATTGCTTGAGCAACATTTACATATGATTCGTGAAGAGCTTGAGATTTCCCAAAAAGAACTGGCTGAAACTCTAGGCATTAAACAACCATCTTTATCTGCAATTGAAAATCGTGGTAATGATTTAAAAATTTCAACTATGAAAAAATATGTTGAAGCGATGGGTGGAAAGTTACGTATAGATGTAGAACTACCAACAGGTAAGCATATTGGGTTTAATGTATAACCTCTCGTACCTGAGCGTATGTGATTACCATTGAAAAAGGGCAAACGGTCAGAACGGGGCAGGTTGTTGTTTACTTTGGCGCCAGTGGCTTGATGCAAAATGAATAAAAAAGACCGTCCGTGAGGACGGTTTTTTGTTTTTTAGTAGTGACTTATGTATAAACTATGTGAGAAAATGTAAAAATTAAGAAAAATATGTGCCACCATTGTGATTGAACAGCTTTTAAATATTGAAAATCAAATCAATAGATTTATTCATTTATTAGAATCTAATAATTATATAAATAGTGAAAATTCATTGTTATTTGAAAATTATAATAATCTAAATAAAGAATTTATTCTTTTTATAAAGGATATTCATAAAATTATTAATGAAATTGAAATATTTTTTAATAAAAAAAGAAATGAAATAGTTGATTTTGATATAGATAAATCTATAGGTTATTGTCATGATTTAAGTGAAAAGATTAATTATATTGAAAGGGATTATAAAAATTTTAAAGTTTTAGATGAGATTGAGAAAGTTACTTTATCAAATAATATTCTTAGAAAAGTTAAATATCTTAGAAAAAGTTTTAATTCTTACTATCGATCTACACTTGGAATCCAAAGTAATAATAAGAAAGTTTTTATTGAAATCGAAGATATTAAAAAAACAATAGAGAAAAGATATGAAAATGAGTTGTTTGTTTTTAAAAATAAAATAAATGAGCTAACAGAGTTAAATTATAATAAATTAAATGAATTATCTAAAAATTTAGATAACACATTAAAAGAATTTAATATAAAAAATGATCAACATTTATCTTTAAATAAGAAGAAATTAGATGAAATTTTAAATTCCCATCAAAATGAAAATAGTATACTGACTCAAGAAATAGCAGAACAAAAAATTGGTATGAGAAATGCTTTTGTTGAATTTATGAGTGAAGCTGAGCAAATTAGAGAAGATTACATACTGAAATTTAGTAAATACTTTAGCGAAATTCAAGAAGGTTGGGAAAAAATACAGCAGATAAAAACCGAGAATGTATATTTAAATGCGTACAAAAAAAACAATATTCGAGCAAGATCGAATGAAAAAAAGTTTATTCAAACTTTATATTTAAGTTTATTTATATCATTAATTTTAATTGCATCTTTTATTTTTGAAAAAATCGATTTCCAAGTATTTTTAACACTAAAGATCATGGTTTTCATTTTTTTTGGTATTTTAGTTACATATTATCTTAAACTAGCATCGCACTATCGTCGGCTTGCTGATCAAGCAGAACAAACACATTTAGAACTCTTAGCTTTTCCACAATATGTTGCCAGTCTTGACCCACAAAAAACAAATGAAATTAAAGAGCAATTGGCTCTAAAATATTTTGGTAAGGAATTAGACTCTACGGGCTATCAAAAGATGGGGGATGCTGTGCAAGAGCAATTAAAGACTAGTGTTGAATTGGTAAAAGCAGTTTCAGTGATTAATAGTCATAATAAGATATCAGATAACATAGAAGATAAAAAATCAGAAGATAATAAACTAAAGTTTAATAAGGCTGGATAATTATGTTTACGCTTGAATCAATGAAAATATCTTTGTATTTTTTAGTGATCTCCTCTTTTATTTATATTTTAGTTGATAATAATAAATTTTGGATTTTTTTATTTTCTCATAAAATAAGTGGTTTTTATAACTTGGATGAGGAAAATTTTAATTTAAAAATAATAGATAAAGATTTAGCCTTAAAAACTATGGATGTAAATGAGGATTTTGTAAATTACGTTTTTGGAAAAAGTAATATTAAGGAGGCTTTTATTTTGTATTTTATTTGCAGGGATTATTTGGTTTTTATTGATAATAAGATAGTCATAAAATTAGAAGCAGGTAAAAAAATAAAAAAATATGAGAATCTAAATTCTCCTATACTAACTGTATCCGAATCATCAAAGGTTTCATATTTTTTATGCTCTTTGGTTGCTATGATTATACTTTTCTTATCGCATAAATATTTTAAGGGTGATCTAGATGCCTTAATTTTATCATCTTGTTTTAGTATTATTCTTTTATACTTAGGTGTAGCTAAATTAATTGAAAGTAAACTATATGAGCTTGCAAATAAATTTACTGAACTAGATTGAAAATACGATTTATTCTTAGAATCATTATATTCATTAGCTCGAAACGATTTTAGACAATCCCAAAATCCCGAAAAACAAACTGAGTGGCTCAGTTGACTTATATAAAGTCAAACTTAGATCGGCAGGCTATCGCTTGGCCTATCAAGTGATTGATGCCAAAATTGTGTTATTAGTGCTAGACGTAGACCGTAGAGATACCATTTATAAAAAGATGTGAAAATTTTTTCTGGAAGTGCTTGCCATTGCTAAAATATCTTTCAGCCGCACTTTGATGCACACACGAACCTCAATGGTGCAAAATGGCCTATTTTTTAGGCATAATTAAAAAATAAATCATTCTTGTTTTTCCTCTTTTTACGTATGTAATTAATTTCCCACGCATTCTGCTTAAATCTATTCTATTTTTATATTGTGGCATGCTTTATGCTTTTATTTATATACAACTATAAATAGAGGAGAACAAAACACTTGATCACTCATTACAAACATCGGTTAACCATTCATGTATAAAAAGAATAGCAAGGACATGAGCATCAAAATGGAATAACTGATGAAAAACTCCACTTACTTTTGCTTTAGAACAAGCCCCATCTCACTATTATGGGGCTTTTTTTCGCCTTTTTACCCAATTTTATTTATCACCTTCCAATAAGCACAAACTGGCACGCTTTCTGCATTTTCCTAAGTAATACGAAATTCTGGTTTTGTAATATCCACAGGAGATGCACATGAACAATCCGACATCAAATAAAAAAATGCATCCATGGCTTCACTTTCTGGTTGAGCTGCTCAGCGTACGCGCAGGCTTTCACATTAAACAGTCTTCCCAATACCAACCCAAGGATCAACATCGTGCCTAAACAAAAATTGGCACGGATCAGTATTACCGTGCCAGAAACCACGCTACATGCGATGGATCAAAAAATTGTCGAGCAGCACTATGAAAGCCGTTCACAGGCCATTGTCGACATGATTAACCGCCACCTGATTGATGATCTGGTGATCCGAGATGAAGTTATGGTTGGTACGCTTACCTTGCTCTATGACGTTAGCCTGAAACCGCTGCGCAGTCAGCTGGTCGATCTGCAGCAGCAGTATTTGGCGCAAGTGATCAACTCACTTCATATCCAGCTGGATGATGAAAAAATCCTGCAAGTCATGCTGATGCAGGGCGCGAGCAGTGATCTGAAAGAAATTAGCGAACAATTTATTGCACTGAAAGGCGTGATTAAAGGCCATCTCGAACTGATGGATGCCGTCATGCCACCTATTCCACAAAATACCGAACACACTTAAGGAGAACAGCTGTGCACAACTTATGGACTGTACAGGACTGGCAACACGCCTACCAGAATAACAATATCCAGCTTAGTGACCTGATTGAGTATGTTGCCGGGTTGAATAATGACGATCATGCCTGGATTTCAATTGCGACGGCAGCACAATTACAGGCACAAATTGATGCATTAACTGGTGCAGATACTGAAAGCTTGCCACTTTATGGGGTGCCATTTGCGGTCAAGGACAATATTGATGTTGCAGGGTTCTATACCACAGCAGCATGTAAAGAGGCAGCTTATCTGGCGACTTCCGATGCAACAGCAGTAGCCAAATTAAAAGCTGCCGGCGCGATTGTCGTGGGTAAAACCAATCTAGATCAGTTTGCGACGGGTCTGGTCGGTGTGCGTTCCCCATACGGCGCCGTGAAGAACAGCTTTAATCCTGAATATATCAGTGGTGGTTCGAGTTCAGGTTCCAGTGTAGTGGTAGCCAATGGATTAGT
The DNA here is from genome assembly GCF_056857555.1 of Acinetobacter sp. L-24. The sequence continues at coordinate 61,210 of NZ_JBSXNI010000026.1, forward strand.
GCCATTTTCACTGGGTACAGATACTGCAGGTTCAGGACGTGTACCGGCAGGGCATAATAACATTGTTGGACTCAAACCGACCAAAGGCTGGTTCTCGACTACCGGCCTGATTCCGGCTTGCCGCACCATCGATGTGATTTCGATTTTTGCATTAACGGTGGATAATGCCTGGCAGGTAGCGCAAGTCATGCAGGGCTATGATGCCAGCGATGATTATTCCCGAGTACATCCTCAAAATGTACCGAGCCAATTTTCAAAAGGGAAAATTGCCATTCCAGATACACTGGAATTTTATGGCGATGCTGAAACTGAAAAAGCATTCCAGCTGGCGATCGCACGTGTACAAAGCTTGGGTTATACGGTTGAGCCGATTGATTTTGCTCCATTTCAACAACTGGCAGCGGCCTTGTATAACCGCTCTTGGGTGGCTGAACGTACCAGTGCCGTGGAAAAAATGGTGCAACGCGAGCAGACCCATCCGGTCATTGGCCAGATTATTGCGCAGGCAGACCGGTTCAATGCGGTCGATGTCATGCAGGATGAATATGAACGTGCCCACCTGAGCCGTGTTATTCAAAATACACTGGCAGATTATGATGCCTTGATGGTGCCTACTGCACCCACCATTTATCGCATTGCAGAAGTAGAAGCCGATCCTCTGGTAAAAAACAGCCACATGGGCGCTTATACCAATTTTGTCAATTTTGCCGACCTGTCGGCTTTGGCATTACCAAATAGCATTCGTGCTGATGGTCTTCCAACGGGTGTGACCTTTATTGCGCCAGCCTGGATGGATGAAGCACTGGCCAAATTCGGGCAAAAATGGCAGCAATCGAGCCAGTTAAAGCTAGGCACCTCTGAACTTAGCTATGAAAAAACAACTGAAATCTCATCGGATCACAGCGTCAAACTGGCTGTCGTCGGTGCACATCTAAGTAGAATGCCGCTGAACTTTCAGCTGACCACACGCAGTGGCACCCTGATCAAGCAGACCCGGACTGCTTCGCATTACAAACTCTATGCTTTAAAAAATACGACACCGCCAAAACCTGGCCTGCAATACAACGCGAAAGGTTCTTCAATTGAAGTAGAGGTCTGGGACATTCCGCGTGCACTGTTCGGAGACATTGTTGCAGAAGTTCCGGCACCTTTGGGGATCGGCAATGTCCAGCTGATTGATGGCACTTGGGTCAAAGGCTTTATCTGTGAAGGCTATGCACTTGAGGATGCAACAGATATTAGTCATTTCGGTGGCTGGCGCGAATTTATGAAATCTAAACAACTTTCAAATACCAAATTTAAATGTGAATGCATAGGGGAAGTCGCAAAATGATCAAAAAAGCACTGATGTCCGTTTCCGTACTGTCTGCAATCCTTTTTAGTGGCTGTGACAATACCGCTAAAGTACCTGAACCAAATGCCAAGGCAGAAGGAGGTGTGACTACTCAGCCCATCCGGATTGGTTATAGTGACTGGCCGGGATTTGTGGCCTGGCAGGTGGCGATTGAAAAAGGCTGGCTGGAAGATGCCGGAGTTAATGCCGATTTTAAATGGTTTGACTATTCTGCTTCACTCTCTGCATTCGCAGCGAATCAGCTGGACGCCGTACTGGTCACCAATGGTGATAATCTGGTCACTGGTTCTGGCGGTACCAAGGGTGTGATGATTATGGCAACTGATTATTCAGCTGGAAATGACGTGATTATTGCCAAGAATGGCATTAATTCGATTCAGGATCTGCGCGGTAAAACAATCGCGACTGAAAAAGGCCTCGTTGATCACTTGTTACTGTCCACTGCACTGGATGATGCCAAGGTTAAACTGAATGAAGTTAAACTGGTCAATACCATGACCAATGAATTGCCACAGGTGTTTGCCAGTCCCGATATTGATGCGATTGCGGTATGGCAGCCAGTGGCGAATCAGGCTTTATCCGCGGTGGCCGGTTCCAAGATTATTTTCACCTCTAAAGACAAGCCGGGATTAATTTACGATACCTTGACCGTGAATCCAGCCCATCTGGAAGCCAATAAAGAGCAATGGAAAAAGGTGATTCAGGTTTGGGATAAAACCGTCAAATACATCAATGACCCGGCGACTCGTGAAGATGCCGCACAGATCATGGCCAAACGTGTTGGTGTCGATGCGAAAACCTATATGCAGTTCATTGATGGTACGCATTTACTTGATCTGGCCGCCAACAAGAAAGTCTTTACCAAAGGTGATGGTTTCGACTCGATCTATGGTTCCAGCTATCATGTGAACAAGTTCAATGTGGCCAACGGCATTTATACGACTGAAATGAATGTGGATGGCGTGATTGTTCCTACATTAGTACAAGAACTCAAATAGAGTATATCTCCTCATTCGGGAATATAATCTAGACCCATAAAAAATCCCCAGATTGGGGATTTTTTATTGTTAGATGAATATTAAAATATTAAAGCTGCGTACTTTTGGAAAAGACATTGATAAAAATAATGCCAATGATCATAAACGCCAGACCGATCAGCGCGGGAAGATCCAGTTCCTGTTTAAACACCAAGAGACCAACCGTTGAAATCAGGATAATGCCGGCACCGGACCAGATTGCATAGGCAATGCCCATCGGAATGGTTTTCATGGTCAGTGACAGGAAAAACAGGGCAACGGCATAACCGGCAATGGTGGCAAGTGAAGGCCAGAGCACGCTAAAACCATTGGAAGCTTTCAATGCAGAAGTCGCAATGACTTCTGCAATAATGGCAATCGAAAGATATAAAAAAGACATATTTCTCCCTATAACACCCGTTCTGCATGTTGCATCAGGTGATCCTGTTCTGACTTCAGCCAGATTTCAGCTTGTGTAGTCGTGGGGGTTGTATATTGAAATTGGTAATCTGGCTGGTATATATCCAGCTCAAAAATCAGGTCAATGTCGCGACCATCTAAAATGACATGCTGAACCAGACTGCTTCCATTGAGAACTTCAAAATTTTCCAGGTTAAAGAGTTTGCCTGTCTCACTGCTGCGGGTGCTGTAAGTTTTAGCTTGACCATCAGTCCCGATAGAAACCTCAAAACTTTCCACCAAGGCAAACACGGTCGGATCGACAGCTTTCAAGTCCATTTGAGCTACTGCACTTTGCACTTCAGGCAAACGCGTCAGAGCATAGGCAATATGATCAGCACAAATAATCAGGCCACCATCCATTTTCAGTTCCTGACCAGATTGAACATCAAGCGCAGACTGAAGCCGCAGCCCTACAAATAAACCGTGCTGTACCTGCTGGCGCCAGTCTTCGACATACACATTACTTGGAGAAAATTCCAGAATGCAGTTGCCAATCGCATGCAACCTGGCTGGTTCCGGCCATTGCACATGATTCTGGTAATTGGCGTAGTCTTTCACGTCCCAGGACAAGAGTTGGCTAGCGTTATCCCAAAACGTATTGCCAATCCAGCCTTGGCGTTCCTGAACAGCAGTTCCCGTCTGGCTTTTTAGACGAAGATCAATGGTAAAACTGTGCGACTGAAACCAGTACACAATGGTATTTTCATCAGTTAGGCCATTATAAAAACTGATGCTTTTACGCCGAAATGCCCCATATAAAAAGCCCGGAATAATCTCTGGCTGAGGGGTAGTGGGCTTTAAAGTTTTAATTACTTCAAACAGATTCATGATGCTGTCTCCGTCTGTTCTTCAAGTCCAAAAGAGGAAAGTGGTACAGCATTTTTTAAGATCAGTTCACCGCTAGCAACGCGCTGTTTTAAATATTGAAAGGTCTGGGCGGTCTGATTAAACAGATGTTCGCCCCCGATCAGGGCAGAATATTTGGAGTTTTCAGTGTGAATAACCGGTTCAATCACGGTGTCATAATTGCAGGCGCAAAACAGAGGGAATGAATAACGTTCTTCAGAGACTTTTTTCACGCGGTGCTTGGTGGCGAGATATTTACCATTTGACAGAATTTCCATCATGTCACCGATATTCATCACCAGTGTATTTTCAATCAGTGGAATGTCGATCCATTCGCCGGCTTTATTCAAAACCTGTAAGCCGGGTGCGGTGGGTAACAGCAAGGTAAAGCATTCGTAATCGGTATGTGCGCCAATGCCTTCGGCATCTTGCACTTCCGGATTATAGGGATAATGAATCAAGCGTAGCTGACTTGGTGCATCAGTAATTTTGCTTTCAAAAAAGTCCTCACGAACGCCCAACGCCAGTGCAAAGGCAGAAAAAATCTGCCGGCTGATCTCACGCAGATGACTATAGTATTGGCTGACAATAGACTTGAAATCCGGATGGTCTGGCCATAAGGTGGGCCCAAGTAAAGGACAGTCTTTTCTTACCCCCTGATAATCATAATTGACATCATAGGCTTCTTTTAAATCATAACTGTTGCCGGCAAACTGTTCTTCGCCAATCGGCACATAGCCACTATGGTTTTTTGATTTGCCAATATAGTGCTGCATTTTGGTGTCCAGATCCTGAGAAAAATAGGACTGGGCCATTTCAATCAGGGCTTTGGCGTAATCAGAATTAAACTGGCTACCTTGCAGATAAAGAAATCCGACTTCTTTACAGGCATGATCCAGAGCATGAGCAACTTCAATACGATCGGCTAAATCCGGACTTTGTAATTTTGAAATATCAACCAGTGGGAGTACATATTGCGCTTGCATGATAATCACCTCTAATGTTGGTCGTCCAACACAGCGATTAAAACCTTCGGGTCGTCCCAAAGGCATTTTGGATAAGATTATTTATTGCTGCTGACCTTGGTCATACGCGGAATGACCGGCAGTTCTGCCAGTGCCGGATCCAGTTCATCTTCTTCAGCATGCACCAGATAATCGACACGTTGTCTTAACTGTTTAAATTCAGGACTAAGCATGACGTCTGGATGGCGTGGACGAGGTAGATCAACTTCGATAATTTCTTTGATTTCACCCGGATTGGCTTTCAGCGCCACAATACGGTCGGCCAGTAAAATGGCTTCATCCATATCGTGGGTCACAAAAATAATGGTGATATCAATGTTTTGCCATAGGTCCATCAGGTGACGCTGCATTTTTTGCCGCGTATGTGGATCAAGTGCCCCAAAGGGTTCATCCATCAACAGGATTTTCGGTTCATTGACCAAAGCTCGGGCAATCGCGACACGCTGTTTCATCCCGCCAGACAACTCATGCGGATACTGGTTTTCATACTTTTCCAGACCAATGATATTGATCCATTCACGTGCCTGTGCTTCTGCCGCTGCACTACTTTGGCCTTTCATGCGCGGACCAAACATGACATTTTCCTTGACGGTTTTCCATGGAAACAGGGTATAGCCCTGAAACACCATGCCACGCTCCGGACTTGGGCCGGTAATTGGCTGGCCATCCATCAGAATCTCACCACTGCTATAAGGATCCAGACCGGCCACTACACGGCTAAAGGTTGACTTGCCGCAACCGGAAGGCCCAATCACACAGATGAACTCACGCTTATGAATTTTCAAATCTAGAGCATTTAAAACCGTACGTTCAGTTTTGCCATGACTGAATTTTTGTGTCAGTTGCTTCGCTTCCAGAATCACCGGACGGCTATAAATCTTGTCAAAGTATTCGCGGGTATTAAATTCAGTGTTTTGCATCAGTTAGCTCCCGGTTTCCATTTAAATAAGCGTTGTCCCAGTTTCATTAAAATCACATCACACAGCAGACCAATCACCCCAATGATCAGGATCGCGGCAAAGACATTATCAAAGTTCTGATAGCGGGCTTGCTGGGTAATGAACCAGGTAATTCCGGAGGTGCTGCCGATCAATTCTGCTACGATCAGGTATGTCCATGCCCAACCCAGCAGCACACGCAGAGTGCGGTAAATTTCAGGCAGGGCCGCTGGAATCACCACATGCAACAGGCTTTTCAGTTTATTGGTGCCCAAGGTAAAACCGGCTTCAATCAGGCTGCGATCCACCAGACGTGTGGTATTGGCAATGATCAGGATTTGCTGGAACAGGGTTCCTATCACAATAATGGCAATTTTGGGTGCATCATTAATTCCGAGAATTGCCACTGCCAGTGCACCAAAGGCGGGAGCAGGTAAATAGCGGAAAAACTCAACAAAGGGTTCGGTCAGCTGGGAAATTTTATTTGAAAATCCGCATAAAATACCGAGTGGAATACCAACCAAGGAAGAAATAAAGAACGCGGTAAAGACCAGTTTGATACTGTGCCACAGGTTTTCATGAAACCAGGGTGCATTGGCTTGGGTAGGCTCCGTGGTAAAAGCTGTGATCAGTGCAATCGCAACTTCATGTGGTGCAGGTAGATAAATTGGGTTGACCAGAATACCTTGCGGCGGAGCCAGACCCTGATCTACTGCAGACTGCGCAGCAGAAAAAAACTGGTTTTTATCAATACGACTCTCGACCTGTAAATAGGCAACACTACCTGAATCCGTAATTTGGACTTGTGGATGCCAGATAAATGGCAAATAACTGACTGCACACCAGATCAGAATTGGTATTAAAAACGACCCCAAGCCAAACAGTAACTTATTTCTTTGACTGAGTTCACGCGCAACGTAACTCATAGTGTTGCCCCTCAATATTACAATTTTTATAAAACGTAATACTGATTAAGCAAAATGGATGCCATTTCATCCCAAATCCTGAAATGACTTTAAAAAGGACTTATTTTTATAGCAAAAATTAGCAGACAACTCTTAATCATATTCAAGAAGTTAGATCAGAATGCAGAGATTTTTTAATCATTTTCTGGAAAATAGACTCAATGAAAAAGACCTGAAAAATCAGGCCTCTTTTTTCAGTAACATCATTTAGCCAATAATGTCTGCATGCTGGCTTTGCAAACTATAGATGCACTGTTCTGCAATCTGTTTTTTCTCGGCTACGGTCATTTCAATATCTTCCCATTTCTGCATCTGCTGCAGAAGCCAGATAAAATCATCGACTTTCGGTTGGGCACTTTTCCCAACAAAATTCCGGATAATATTCTTGATCTTGTAAAAGTCATAGACATGCCGCTGGGCGGAACATTCAAACTGAATAATCTGATAATCGACTAACATATCCCAGACTTCGGAAAGATCAGGGCGCTGCTTTAAATCATCCTGCGCTTTTTGTACTGCCTTGACCACTGCCTCTACGGTAAATGGATGCTGTTCTGCCCATTCCTGGGTCATGGCCAAGACTTTATCGGCAACTTTTGGAATGACATTCTGGCTTGCCGCGACGATAAAACTATAGCCTTCAAGTTTGGCCTGAATATTCCAGGGTTCTCCCACGCAAAAGCCATCGAATACCTGTTCCGCGATTCCTTTTACCATGGAAGGCGGTGGAGAGGTCATCAGCTGGATATTCTTGGCCAGTTGTGGATCAGTCAGCGCCAGCCATTCTTTTAAACAGTAATGGTGAATCGAATATTTATACACATAGGCCAGATTGATGGAATGATTCTGTTGTAAAGCCTGTACCAGTTTCTTTGAGGTATTCTGTTCATCATCCCCAGGCTGGATGCCGAGTTCATAGCACAAATCCTGGCGCAGGCTAATAAAAGCCTGATTCACGCTCAGTACTAGAGGGGTTTGCAAAGCCACCTGTAACTGGTCTGTACCCAGGGCGGCAGCGGGCAGCATGGCAGACAAGCAATGTGCAGCATCCAGAAAGCCATAGGCCAGACGGTCACGCAAACTAGACCAGGAGGCTTCATGGATTAAATTGATGGTTAATCCTTGCTCAGCAAAATACCCCTGTTTTTCGGCCCAGAGAATGGCAACACAATCAAGTAAAGGAATATAGCCAATATTGAGTTCAGTTTTTTCTAATGTGGACATATGCTTTTCCTTATTGGCCCAATAACAGCTTCTGTGCATCCAGTAAGCGTCTGGCCATTTCACCAATGGTAATCCGGTGACTCATGGCATTTTTACGCAATAAAGCAAAAGCTTGCTCTTCCGTTAATGCATGCAGCTGGATGAGCAACGCTTTGGCTTTATCGATATCTTTACGGTCAATCAGTTTGTCCTGGGTTTCTTTTAAATCATTCAGCAGCTTTTTATGCTTGCGAAACTGTTCAATTGAAATTTCCAGAATGCTTTCTAGTTTGGTGGGATCAATACCATCGACAATATAAGCCGTGATTCCGGCATCAATCGCACTTTTGATGGTGTCTTTATTGGAGTTCTGGGTAAACAGCACGGTCGGAAGTTCATATTGGCTGACACAGCTTTCAATAATATCCCGATGCGGATGATCCATATTCAGCAGGATCACATCTGCATGAATACCCTTAACATGTACCATATTCAGGTCATTCAGGATTAAACAGGCCACCACCTGAAAATCATGTGAAAGTAAGGATTCCTGGATGAATTGGGCGCGCTCCAGATCATCATCAATAAGAGCAATTCGTAATTTGGACATGGAATATTTTCAAGTAAGGCCTAAGGAATATTCAAGCAGGAGTAAAGCAAAAAACATGCCATTAAATTGGTGCATAAAATTCTATTTTTCTGTTCAATTTAGTGCATAGCTTTAGGGATTTCAGCTGATGGCTGATCAAAATGAAGCGTTTAGGTGGATCATCTGCCTGAAATAAGGCGTTTTCTTATTGGAAAAGTTGGCACGATTTCTGCATTTATTAAATCGTCAAAGATGACTTTCAATACTAACAACGGCCAACGATGTCCGTTCTGATCGTAATTGCACTTTCAAGGAGTGTGATTGGTATTTCGTTCAGCACAGGATAAATGACATGGTCAGTTGTTCAGCAATACAAAACGCACAAGCGTTTCAACCCTTCCTCCAGCATTACAAAGCGCTGGGTTGCGGTATTTACAACATATTCAATCAGCAGACATATCAATGCCTAGACGTGATATGCGGCTTTTTATCATCTTTAAAAAAACAATAGTTGGAGTGCAGATATGAAAATTCTCATGATTGGGCATGGCATGGTGGGGCATAAATTCATCGAATCTGTACTGGAACAGGCCGGTGATGACATTGAGCTGACCATTTTGGCAGAAGAGCCACATTTAGCTTATGACCGGGTACATTTGACCGAATATTTCAGCGGCAAGTCGGTCAAGGATCTGAGTCTGTGTCGTAGTGATTTTGCCGATGCTTATGGCATTGATTTGCGACTTAATACTAAAGCGGTTGAAATTGATCAGCTCCATAAAACCGTCACCACCAGCCAGGGTGATGTGCTGAGTTTTGACAAGTTGATTCTCGCTACCGGTTCTTATGCCTTTGTGCCACCAATCCCGGGCAATGACCGTCAGAATTGCTTTGTTTATCGTACCATTGAAGATCTGGATGCCATTCGTGCAGCCAGTCTGAATGCCAAAACTGGCGTAGTGATTGGCGGCGGCTTGCTAGGGCTGGAAGCAGCGAAAGCCCTGCGAGATCTGAATCTGGAAACCCATGTCGTAGAATTTGCTCCGCGTCTGATGGCGGTGCAGATTGATGATCTGGGCGGCCGGGTACTGCGCTCTAAAATTGAAGACCTTGGTGTCAAGGTACATACTCAAAAGGCCACGTCAAGTATTGAAGATGGTGACAGCACTCAGCATGTAATGAAGTTCGGAGATGGTTCGGTGCTTGAAACCGATATCATCCTGTTCTCGGCCGGCATTCGTCCGCGTGATGAACTGGCGCGCCAAAGTGGTTTACTGATTGGTGAGCGTGGCGGCATCATCATTAATGATTATTGCCAGACCTCACATCCGGACATTTATGCCATTGGTGAATGTGCACTTTGGGACAATAAAATTTATGGTCTGGTTGCACCAGGCTATGACATGGCGCGGATCGCGGCAAAACATGTCCTAGGCCAAGAAAGTCATGCATTCGCTGGTGCGGACATGAGTACCAAGCTCAAACTGATGGGCGTGGATGTTGCTTCTATTGGTGATGCACATGCCATGTCCCCAGGTGCTTTGAGCTATTTCTATGCTGATGAAGCCGCGCAGGTTTATAAAAAAATCGTGGTGTCAGCAGATAAGACCAGGCTGCTGGGCGCGGTGCTGGTGGGCTGTGCCAAAGAATATAGTGATCTCCTGCAAATGATGCTGAATGGTCTGGCTGTACCGGAGCAACCGGAAAGCCTGATCATGCCGGGCTTTGATCAGTCAACCTCCAAATCAGGTGGCAGTGGCATCGATTTATTGCCTGACAGTGCGACCATCTGTTCATGTAATAACGTTTCTAAAGCTGATATCTGTTCAGCCATTGATGGCGGTGCAACTTCATTGGGTGCATTGAAAAAATGCACGCAGGCTGCAACAGCGTGCGGTGGCTGTGCGCCACTGGTAACGCAGGTTCTCAAATCTGAATTACAGCGTCAGGGTGTCACGGTGAACAATCACCTGTGTGAACACTTTGCCTATTCACGTCAGGAACTGTATCACCTGGTTCGTGTGCATGAGATCAAGACATTCTCTGACCTGATTCAGCAACATGGGCACGGCATGGGCTGTGATATCTGCAAACCGACTGTAGCCAATATTCTGGCATCCTGCTGGAATGATTTTGTTCTGAAACCAAGTCATGCCGGTTTGCAGGATAGTAACGACTACTACCTCGGCAATATCCAGAAAGATGGTTCCTATTCGATTGTGCCACGTGTGGCAGGCGGCGAGATTACTCCAGATGGTCTGATTACCATCGGTCAGATCGCCAAAGATTATGGTCTATATACTAAAATCACGGGCGGACAACGAATTGACATGTTTGGTGCGCAGGTACATCAACTGCCTGAAATTTGGGAAAAACTGATCAATGCCGGTTTCGAGTCCGGACATGCTTACGGCAAATCCTTACGTACGGTGAAATCTTGTGTGGGTAGTACCTGGTGCCGTTTTGGAGTCGATGATTCTGTCGGCTTGGCGATTTTCCTGGAGAATCGTTATAAAGGCCTGCGTTCACCCCATAAAACCAAAATGGCAGTATCCGGCTGTACCCGTGAATGTGCAGAAGCACAGAGCAAGGATGTCGGTGTCATTGCCACGGAGAAAGGCTGGAATCTATATGTATGCGGTAATGGCGGTATGAAACCACGCCATGCTGAACTGCTCGCCTCGGATCTGGATACTTCCACACTGATCAAATATATCGACCGCTTTTTTATGTTCTATATCCAGACGGCAGACCGTCTGCAACGTACCAGCGTGTGGCGTGACAATATGGAAGGCGGGCTGGACTATCTGAAAGATGTCATTGTGCATGATTCACTGGGTATTGCTGCTGAACTGGAAAGTCGTATGCAGCATGTGATTGGCACTTATCAGGATGAATGGCGCAGCGCGATTGAAGATCCTGAAGTGCGCAAACGCTTTAAGACTTTTATTAATGCCAAAGTAGCCGAGCAGAATGACCCGCATATTCAGTTTGCGCCTGTACGTGGCCAGATTCGTCCAAAGACAGAAGCTGAACGTGATTTAAACCGTATTCCAGTGGTTGAAGCCTAAATACCACAGTCAGGGAGAATGAAAATGACAATTTTAAAAGACATGAACGAACTGAACTGGTACGAAGTCTGCAATCTGGATGAGATCACTCCGAATACCGGTGTGGCAGCCCTGATTGAAGATCAGCAGATTGCAATTTTTCGCGTGGGTCAGGAACAGCGGGTTTATGCACTCAGCAATCAGGATCCGTTTAGTCTGGCCAATGTCATGGCACGTGGCATTCTGGGTGATCTGCAAGGTGAGCGTGTAGTCGCATCCCCAATTTACAAGCAGCATTTCAGTCTGGTGACCGGTCGTTGTCTGGAAGAACAAGAGCAGAAATTACTGGTATTTCCAACCCGAATTGAAAATGGCAAAGTTCTGGTGAGTCCGACTCCACAAAAAACTTATATTTCCAGTAATGGTCAAAACACAGAGCGCTTAAAACTGGTACTGGTCGGGAATGGACTGGCGGGTATGCGTTGTCTGGAAGACTTGCTGGATATGGCGCCAGATCGTTATGACATTACCGTGATTGGGGAAGAGCCATGGGGCAATTACAACCGGATCATGTTGTCACCGGTATTGTCTGGTGAGAAAAGCTTTGCCGAAATTATGCTGCATTCAGCCGACTGGTATGCTGAAAAAGGCATTCGATTCATTGCTGGAGATGCTGCTACCGCTATCGACCGTTCACGTAAGCAGGTTCATACCGAAAAAGGTGAGATAGTTGCTTATGATCGTCTGATCCTCGCGACCGGTTCCAAACCTTTCGTACCGCCAATTCCGGGTGCTGAACTTGAAGGCGTAATTAGCTTCCGGGATATTCAGGATGTTAACCGCATGCTGGATTACTGCAAAACCAGGCAAAACACCGTCGTGATTGGAGGTGGGTTGCTGGGTCTAGAAGCAGCTTATGGACTGAAGCAGCAGGGGATGAATGTGACTGTGCTGCACCTGATGGACCGTATTATGGATCGTCAGCTGGATATGAAAGCCAGTCAAATGCTGAAAAAATCAATTGAAGATAAAGGTATCCGGATCATCACCGAAGCCAACACCGAAGAGCTGCTCGGTATGGATGGTCACGTGACTCAACTGCGGCTAAAAGACGGGACAATGCTGGATGCCGATTTGGTGGTCTTTGCTGTCGGGATTCGACCCAATAAAACCCTGGCTGAACAGGCTGGCTTACGCTGCAATCGCGGAGTACTGGTGAATGACACTATGCAGACCTATGACCCGAGTATTTATGCAGTGGGGGAATGTATTGAGCATCGTGGCCAGACCTTTGGACTGGTTGAGCCATTATGGGGACAGGCCTTTATCTGTGCGACGCATTTGGCTGAACATGGCCGACTGACCTTTAAGGCACCGACTGTTCCGACCCAACTCAAGGTTAGCGGATGTGATGTCTTTTCGGCCGGAAATTTTGAACCTCAGGATGATTTTGAAGATATCGTGCTGAATGATGAGAAGCGTCAGATTTATAAACGGATCATCATTCAACAGGACAAGGTCATTGGTGCTGTGCTATTTGGCGATACCGAAGATGGGGCTTGGTATGCAGAACTGATTGCAGACCAGACACCGATTAGTAATATCCGCAGCAAACTGCTTTTTGGTCGGGATTTTGCATTAAAAAAGGCAGGGTAATCGGATAAACCTCCTCCAAACCCTCTTTGAAAAAGAGGGGAACCTCCCTCCTTTGCTAAAGGAGGGTTGGGGAGGATTAAAACTTTTGAGATATAGAAAATATTTAAATCAAACCTGTAAAAACTAGATATCAGAGATTTGGTGAAACACGTGAATTTGGATGATTAAGGAGCACAGCAGCAATGAATAGTATTCCGGTTATGGAACTAGATAGCTCTACTGAATCCCAAATAAAAACTACTCAGACGACCTGTCCTTATTGTGGAGTAGGCTGTGGCGTCATCGCGCACGTAAGCCAAACCCCGATGGGTGAAAAGGTTCAGGTTGAAGGCGATGTTCAGCATCCTGCGAACTTGGGCAAGTTGTGTATTAAAGGCAGTCATCTCGCCGATACACTTAGTCTAAAAACCCGACTTCTGCATCCGATGACTGGTCGAAAAGAACAGCGACAAATAAGCACTTGGGATCATGCCATTTCAAGTATTGCCAATAAATTTCAGCAATGTATTGATCAGTATGGGCGCGACAGCATCGCCTTTTATGTCTCTGGCCAGCTTTTAACTGAAGACTATTATGTGGTGAACAAGTTTGTAAAAGGCTATCTCGGTACTGCCAATATTGATACCAATTCAAGACTGTGCATGTCATCTGCTGTGGCAGCGCATAAACGGGCTTTTGGCGAAGATCTGGTACCGGCCAGCTATACAGATTTTGAGCAGACAGAAATGGTGGTTCTGGTCGGATCCAATACCGCCTGGTGCCATCCGGTGCTTTATCAGCGCATCATGCAAGCTAAAGAAGAGCGGGATTTATTTGTGGTAGTGATTGATCCACGCTTTACTGCAACCTGTGAAGCGGCAGATTTACACTTGCCGATTTTACCAGGTCAGGATGTCGCGCTGTTTAATGGCTTGTTGCAGTATCTTCAGCAACATGGCCATGCTGATCTGGATTTTGTTACCCAACATACTCAAGGTCTGGAGCAGGCACTTGCCAGCAGTTTGACAGAGTCATCACTTGAAAGCGTGGCAAAGCGTACTGGTATTGCTATTGAAAAATTAACCTTATTTTTTGAGAAATTTGCCCAGACTGATAAAATCATGAGCCTGTTTTCCATGGGTGTAAACCAATCCTCTCAAGGCGTAGACAAGGCCAATAGCATTATCAACTGTCATTTATTAACAGGAAAAATAGGCAAACCCGGTTCAGCACCTTTTTCCATGACCGGACAGCCGAATGCGATGGGCGGACGGGAAGTCGGTGGGCTGGCCAATATGCTGGCCAGTCATCTGGATTTGGATAATCCGCAACATCAGCAACTGGTGCAGGATTTCTGGCAAAGCCCGGTCATCGCGCGGCAGCCCGGATTAAAAGCAGTCGATTTATTTCAAGCGGTGGAAAGCGGGAAAATCAAAGCCATCTGGATTATGGCCACCAATCCGATCGTGAGTTTGCCCGATGCAGATCAGGTTAAACGCGCTCTGGAGAAGTGTGAATTTGTGGTGGTCTCCGATATTTGTCTCAACACCGATACCACGCAATATGCCGATGTACTGTTACCGGCACTGGGTTGGGGCGAAAAAGATGGCACAGTCACCAATTCGGAGCGCCGTATTTCCCGGCAAAAGGCCTTTTTGCCGGCTCCGGGTGAAGCTAAAGCAGACTGGTGGGCCATTTCCCGGGTGGCTCAGGTCTTAGGTTTTCGCGGTTTTGACTTTAACAACAGTCATGACATTTTTCTGGAACATGCCCGTTTATCTGCCTATCAGAATAGTTCGCTTTCGCAACGTGAAGATACACCGAATTTTCGCTATTTCAACCTGCAAGGTTTAACTCATCTCGGTTTTGCTGAATATCAGAATCTAACACCGATTCAGTGGCCAGTCTGGGATAAGCAAGAAGTTTATCAGGTTGATCAACTATTTAGTCAAGGCCAGTTTAGCCATGCAGATGGCAAAGCCAGATTGGTGCCAACAGTTGCAGCCGATCCGGTACATGCTATTTCTGCTGAATATCCTCTGATCCTGAATACCGGACGCATTCGCGATCAATGGCACACCATGAGCCGTACCGGATTATCTGCCAGTTTGTCCCAGCATCGTGCCGAGCCTTATTGCGAGCTGCATCCGCAAGATGCACTGAAGTATGGCCTGAAAGATGCCGAGCTGGTCGAGGTGAAATCCGCTTGGGGAAGTTGTGTACTCCGTGTGCAATTTTCACAAAATATACGACGTGGCCAGATTTTTGCACCGATTCACTGGAACGACCAGTTTGCATCCGATGCGCGGATTGGCAAAGTGGTGAATCCGGTGGTTGACCCGATTTCCGGCGAGCCAGAATTTAAGCATACTCCGGTGATGATCCAGCCATTTTATACCCAGTGGCAGGGCGTGCTGTATGTACGGGAAGGCTTTGAGCAGAAAATCCAGACCATGATTAAAAATACGGTGTGGTGGAGCAAAACTCAAACCACTCAGGCCATCCGGTATGAACTGGCAGACCGGCGCCGTTTTTCTGATATCACCGGGCAGATCAAGAGCCTGTTAGCCTTTGATGATGAAAGCTTTGAATGGCTGAATCTCGAAGATCAAACGGCGCATATCAGTCATAGTGTGGTGCTTCAGGATGGCCAGTTAATTGCCAGTTTTTATATCGCACCGGCGGCACTATTGCCAGATCGTGACTGGGTGGCAGGCCTGTTTAGACGTGAACGTCTGAGTGCATTACATCGTAAAGCATTGCTGGCAGGTCAGGCCATGTCGATGGGAAATAGTGAAGGGCCATTAGTCTGTAGCTGTTTTAAGGTCGGTAAGAACCGAATTATTCAAACCATTAAAGATAAAAATATCACGCATGAAAAACAGGTAACTGCATGTCTAAAAGCCGGAGGAAATTGTGGTTCATGTTTGCCAGAAATTAGAGGCCTGATTAAAGCCTGCCAGACGGAGTACATAGAATGAAAAGAAGAGTGATGAAGACGGTGTCTTATCCGGAAACTGATGTGGTGATCCTGGCCGGAGGTTTAGCGCGGCGCATGAATGGCATCAATAAATTGCTGCACAAATTTGATGATGAAATCCAGCTCATTAAAATCCATCAGCAGTTGAAGTCCCGGGCAAGCAAAGTTTGGGTCAATAGTCATCGGGATCATTCCATTTATAAACGGATGATTCCTTCGATCGACTTTTATCAGGACGATGAACCCGGTTTTCAGGGACCATTGATGGGCATGAAGAGTGCCTGGTCACATGTACAATCTGATTATGTGCTGTTCGTACCCTGTGATGTGACCTATATCCCCAAAAAGGTCATTTCACGTTTACATCAGGCCTTGCAACGACATCCTTTATCTGAAGTGGCGGTAGTTGAAATCAATGAAAAGGCATTGTTTCCATTCTGTCTGATGAAACGCAGCAGCTTACCCACTCTTATACAACATCTTGAAAATGATCAGCACAGTTTAAAACTCTGTTTTGCTGACATGCACATGCAGCGGGCAAGCTTTAAAAATCGTGCCCTGTTTTTTCACAGTATTAATTCATTTGACGAGCTACAGCAGCATCAACAGCTTAACTTTCTCTAGCGTTTAAAATGCTAAAAGTCGAATTATCATATTCTGGTTCACCAAAATATTGCTTTTTTTATTTTTCGAGCGAAATTTTGGACTAAAAAAGAACAAATATTACCCATTAATATTCATTAAACATAAATTTGTGCAAAGTTGGAACACTTATTGCTCATTCATTGTGAAGAAATAGGGTAGTAAATCAAGACTGTTAAATAACCGTGCAGATCTCATCATGGACCGCAGCAATGAACAGCATGACAGCTTTAGCACCTCGCAGTATCTTTCAGGATCAGTTTGGACGCCAGAAACGTAAGTTGCGGATCTCGGTGACTGACCGTTGTAATTTCAAATGCAGCTATTGCATGCCTGAACATCCGCAATGGATAAATAAAAAAGATTTGCTCAGTTTTGAAGCCCTGTATGCTTTTTGCGAGTTTATGGTGCGACACGGGATTGAGCAGATCCGGGTGACGGGTGGCGAACCGTTGATGCGTCAAGGTATTGTTCATTTTATTGCTCGCTTGCAGACATTGAAAGCCTTTGGCCTGAAACGTATTTCCATGACCAGTAATGGCCATTATTTAAAAGATTATGCTCAAGCGCTTAAACAGGCAGGACTGGACGATCTGAATATCAGTCTAGACAGTCTTGATCCAAAGCAGTTTCAGCAACTGACCCAAAAACAGTTACAGCCTGTACTTCAAGGTATTTCTGCCGCACAGCAGGCAGGTTTGACCGTCAAGATCAATAGTGTGCTCATCAAAGGCATCAATGACAATCAGATTATTCCTTTGGTGAAATGGGCACAGCATCAGGCTATAGAACTGCGTTTTATTGAGTTTATGCCCCTCGATGGCGATCAGAAATGGAATCCGTCTGATGTCATCAGTGAGCAGGATATCCTGGATCAACTGAAAACTGAATTTGATGTCCAGGTATCTCAAGGACAGGGCGCCAATCCAGCCCGTGGCTATCTGGTCAATGGGCAGCCTTTGGGGATTATTTCTACCATTACCCATTCATTTTGCGGTGATTGTGACCGCCTGCGCCTCAATGCCCAAGGTGAATTTTATAACTGTTTATTTGCCAGACAAGGCCTGAACCTTAAGGCAGATATCGAACAACTGGCGCTGGATCATTTCGCCACACAGACATTTCAGCACAAGCTCCACGCTTATATCTGGCATAAGGAAGCCGGCTTCCATGCGATCCAGCAAACACCAATACAAAAGCCGATCCGCAAAATCAGCATGCACAGCATTGGAGGATAAATATGTCTCTCACTCAGCAAAAATTAATTCATATCAAAATAGAAGCCTTCGGTGCGATTGAACGACAACTTCCAGCAGATTTAAATTTGCAATGCGAGTCTGAAATTCATGTTTCTGAAGTCCTGAACCAGTTGCTATCCATTTATCCTGATATACAGACCATGCTGGAACGTTGTGCATGTGCAATCGGTGAAGACATTATTTCCAGACAGAACGTTTTAAATCGGGACAGTACGCTGGTGCTGTTATCGCCGGTAGCAGGAGGCTGAGATGCAACTCAAACCATTAAAACAATTTGCCCGAATCCAGCAGACTGCTTTTAAGCTGGAGGATTTTGATGGTATTCAGCATTTTCCGGAATGTGGTGGAATCGGCATCTTTGTCGGAACAGTACGTAACCATCATCAGGTGAAAGCTGTGCGTGCCCTGAAATATACCGCCTATGCGCCTGTGGCTGAAAAAATGATTCGTGAAATTGAACAGCAGATCCAGATCAAATACCAGGTGTCTTATGTGCGGGTAGTGCACCGTATTGGTGAGCTGGAGGTTGGGGAAACAGCCATTATTGCTATGGCTTATGCGGCCCATCGTCGTGAGGCCTTCGCTGCCTGTGAGGAAGCTGTGGAACGGGTGAAGCATGAGGTTCCGGTCTGGAAAGAAGAGTTTTATCTGGATGGTAGCAGCCAGTATGTGGAAGGCTGTTGTATTCGAAAAGATCATGGACCTGAAACTAATCACTCTCATCATGCAGAAGAAGCGCATTGTCACCATCACCATGTAGCAGAACATGCTTGCCAATCACCATCTAATTAAATGCGTCCAATGAGGATGCATAAGATGAATCACTTTAAAACAGATTTTAAAAATTAGCCTGGGATGAATCATGAAAAATGTAGGGATGAAAGCAGAAAGTTACCGTACAGCAATTGCCACTGGAATCCTGCATGCACCGCCACATTGCATTGAGTTGCTGCGTAATGGCAATACTGAAAAAGGGGATGCCCTGAAAACAGCACGTATTGCCGGCATTCTGGGTGCCAAACGGACCGATGAGCTGATTCCATTGTGCCATCCATTACCGATTTATCGTGCCGATGTGGAATATGAACTGTGTGATGCACATGTCGAAATTATTGCTACTGTTGAAACCATTGGACCAACTGGTGTGGAAATGGAAGCTTTGACAGCGGTCAGTCTGGCAGGTCTGACCTTGTATGACATGCTGAAGCCGCATTGTGAACCGGAAGATTTGTCGCTGGATCAATGCAGGTTGCAGCAGAAAAAAGGCGGAAAATCACATTTTACCCGCGTACTTAAAGAGAGTCTGTCCGCTTCGGTTATTGTGCTGTCCGATACGGTTGCAGCAGGCAAAAAGCCGGACACTGCCGGACAAAACGTAATGGAAATTTTAAAAGAAGCCAATTTTGATTCTATTAGTTATCAGGTTATTCCCGATAGCCCAGAACAGCTCTTGACCCTGATTGAACAGCAGAAAAATCAGTATCCGCTGATTCTAACTGTGGGCGGTACTGGCTTAGGTCCTAAAGACCTGACCGTCGAAACCCTACAACCTTTGCTGCAACGGGAAATTCCCGGTTTAATGGAAGCTTCACGTAGTTTTGGGCAAAAACGTACCCCTTATGCAGCATTAAGTCGTGGCGTGGCTGGCTATATTGAGAACAGTCTGGTGATGACCCTACCGGGAAGTCGTCAGGGTGCGAAAGAATCTCTGATCGCGGTACTTCCGGCTTTGGTGCACTTGTTTGATGTGCAAAAAAATATCCCACATGCGGGGGGCTATCAATGAATCAGGCAATATCGCATTCAGCCTGCGGTGCTGAGCCGGGACTGATTTCTGTTGATCAGGCACTACAGATGATACTTGAGCAGACGAATGTCTTGGCAACTGAAAGCCTGCCGCTTGTTCAGACTCTGAATCGCTATCTGGCAAAAGCGATTGATTCGGCTATTCCATTGCCGCTGTTTTCACAAAGTGCTGTAGATGGCTACGCGCTTTGTAGTGCAGAAAATGTTAGTGCTCACAGCACTTTTGAACTCATTGGAGAGATTCGGGCAGGGCAAAGTACTGAAATTGAACTGCGGCCAGGTCAGGCGGTCCGGATTTTTACCGGTGCCAGGATTCCAGCAGGAACTACAACGGTCGCCCGTCAGGAAATTGTCAAATGCCATGCCAATCAAATCATTATTACAACAGACCTAAAGCCTCATACGGATATACGTGATGCAGGCGAGGAAATCGCACAAGGGCAGCGTCTGGCAGATGCAGGTCAAAAACTGCATGTAGGTGCAATTGCAGCTTTGAGCATGGCAGGCGTAAAGCAGGTTTCAGTCTATCGTTATCCTAAAATTGCTGTTGTGATTACTGGAGATGAAGTCGCTTCCAGCATTGAAGACCTGAATTCCGGAAAAATCTTTGACGCCAATGCTCCACTGATTCAGGCCTGGTTTCAATCACAGGGTCAAAACGTAGATATTCTGCATGTTTCAGATAATGAGTATGAGCTGCAAACGTTAATACATCGTCTTAAAAACCAATACGACTTCATATTGACCACAGGCGGGGTTTCGGTGGGTGATTATGATTTCATTCGTCCTGTTGCCCTGGAGCAAGGTTTTGAGCAGATTTTCTGGAAAGTGAAGCAGAAGCCCGGAAAACCGATGTTATTTGCCAAGTATCGTCGAGATGATCAAGGTTACTGTTATCTCTTGGGTTTGCCGGGAAATCCGGCTGCTGTGTATGTCGGGATGCAAATCTATACGGCAACTTTACTGAATGCCTTACAAGGGCAAAAGCAGTCACCTGCATGGCTTAGTGCGGTAATGACACATGATTTGAAAGCGGATGCACGTGAACGTTTTTTAAGAATGGCTGCAGAATTTGATCAGGGTACTTTAAAGCTCAAAAGCCTGGCGAAACAGCAGTCGCATATGTTGAGTAATCTGATGCAGGCCAATTGTCTGGTACGTATTCCGGCAGCAACAGAAATCCAAGCCGGGCATGTGGTACAAGGTTTACTGATTTGAAATGCCTGTCGCAATTCTCAATATTCGAATCACATAGAATGAGAAAGATGGATTTACTCAAAGTTCTACTCACTGGCGTGCTGTTGACTAGCCCCATGCTGTATGCCGAAACAGTTAAAATATATGCCGCAGCCAGCCTGACCAATGCGATTACTGATATTTCCAGACTATATGAGCAACAGCATCGGGACATCCAGATCGTTCCGGTTTTTGCTGCGTCTTCGGTATTGGCGAAACAAATTGCGGCGGGAGCCAGCAGTGATCTATTTTTCTCTGCAGACCTGGACTGGATGAATGATCTGATCAAGAAACAAAAAATTCAGATCGGTCAGATTCGACCTTTGCTTTTGAATGAACTCGTATTGATTAGTCCTATTCAGCAAAAAAATCATTTTAAAATGTCAGCCGACTTTAATCTTGCTAAAGCCTTTCAAGGCTATCTATGTACCGGACAAATGGAATCGGTGCCTGCCGGAAAATATGCCAAGCAAAGCTTAACCCGGCTAGGGTGGTTGAATCCGCTTCGGGGCAGAATAGTCGGTACGGATAGCGTTCGTTCAACCTTGGCTTTTGTAGAACGTGGCGAATGTCAGGTCGGCATTGTGTATAGAACTGATGCCTTGATGAGTAAAAAAGTTAAAATTTCAGGAGTATTTCCAGCCAGTACACATCGTCCGATTGTGTATCCAATCGCTTTAACCCGGCAGGGCCAGAAAAATCAGGCAGCAGTCCAATTTTCTGAATTTATCCAGACGAGTCCAAGGGCCAGGCAGATTTTCCAGAAATATGGTTTTAAGCTTAAGGTAGGCTAACTGCTCATGCTTACACCAGAAGAACTGAGTGCCTTAGCGCTTTCAGCCAAAGTAGCGGGCTTTGCCACAGCGGTGTGTCTGCCATTTGCTATCGCCGTAGCATGGTTACTGGCGCGTTATGAATTCAGGGCCAAATTTCTTGTAGAGGCGATATTGCAGATGCCCATGGTGCTACCGCCGGTGGTACTGGGGTATCTTCTGCTCCTGCTGTTTGGTCATCAGGGGATGTTAGGGCAATATCTGCATGCATGGGGAATTCAGCTGATATTTAACTGGAAAGGTGCGGTACTGGCAGCAATCATTGTGGCATTTCCTTTAATGGTACAACCGATTCGTTTGTCTTTTCAAATGATCAACCGGCAATTAGAACAGGTGGCAGGATCTCTAGGCGCTGCACCATGGCGGGTATTCTGTAGCATTAGCCTGCCTCTGGCTTTGCCTGGAATTTTAATCGGTAGCATTTTATGTTTCAGCCGCAGTCTGGGAGAATTTGGTGCCACCATTACCTTTGTTGGCAATATTCCAGAAGAAACCCGCACGATTCCCATCGCCATTTATAGCCTATTACAACAGCCTGATGGAGAAAGTATGGCTATGCGTTTGGTCATTTTATCTCTGATTCTGGCTTTTTCAGCCTTGATTGCAAATTACTGGATTATGCAGAAGTATCAACGTAAATTGGAGGGCTAAGATGCTGAAGTGTGATTTTCAGTTTAATTACGCAAATTTCCAGCTACAGGCCAGTCTGGATATGCAGACGCAGTTGATTGGTATCGTCGGAGCATCAGGAAGTGGAAAAAGCACCTTTTTAAAAAATATTGCAGGGCTATTAAGACCTTCACAAGGCTTTATTCATTTCCAGCAAAAAATATTATTTGATCATCAGCAGAAACTGAATATTCCTGTTCATCAAAGAAAAATTGCCCTGATTTTTCAGCAAGCCTTGCTGTTTCCGCATCTGAATGTCATGCAGAATTTAAAATATGCAGAACAGCTAAATATAAAAAATAAAGGTCAGCAGAAATTTATGTTTGAAGACATTGTGGAGCTACTCGAATTAAAGGCTCTGCTTCGGCATCGGGCGCATCAGCTTTCTGGTGGACAGGCACAGCGCGTTTCTATCGGTCGTGCACTTTTATCTTCTCCCGACCTATTACTTTTGGATGAGCCTTTAAATGGACTGGATCAAAAGCTGAAAAACCAGATTTTACCTTTTCTGAAAATTGTGATTCATCAAACAGATTTACCCATAATTTATGTGACTCATCATGTAGATGAAGTGGCGTATTTACAGGCACAACTGCTGCATTTTGAAAAGGGAAAAATTATTTGATCCAGCCCTGCACCGATTTAAACCAGCAATGACTCCGGGCAGGTCATCCTATCGCTGTTTTGCTCATAATTTCTCAGAAGATATCTATTTTTCTCTCTATTTTTAAGAAAGAAAAGTCTAAATTTGAAAGTGAAATAAAAATTATTTTATATAAAAGAATAGTTTATTTTATGTTAAAAATAATCTGGCATGACCTATGCATATATCTGATTAAAGTCAAAGAAGACTCAACATTTGTATGACGGCCAATGACGTCCGTTCTGATCGTTACTGATATGCCTTGTGCATCACAGTGACTTAAATACGTTCAGTTCTGGTAAGGAAATGGCTATGTCTTCAAATACAAGTCTCAATAAAGCAACAAAAATAAGTCTATTTAACTTCAGTAGTTCAGCGATGCGGGCCTTCCATATGAGTTGGCTCGCTTTTTTTGTCTGTTTCTTTGCGTGGTTTGCCTGTGCACCCTTAATGCCTGTCATTGCCGGTGAATTCAGCCTGACCAAAGAGCAGATCGCCAATATCAATATTGCCGCAGTCGCTATTACAATTCTGGTGCGTCTGATCGTGGGGCCGTTGTGTGATAAATACGGTCCGCGTAAAACCTATACCGCCTTACTGATTATTGGCAGTATTCCGGTGTTTGGTGTGGCGTCGGCCAACAGTTATGAATCTTTCTTGTTTTTCCGTTTATTGATTGGCGCCATCGGTGCCAGCTTCGTGATTACTCAATATCATACCAGTATCATGTTTGCGCCAAATGTGGTGGGAACGGCAAATGCAACTACAGCAGGTTGGGGGAATGCCGGTGGCGGTGCGACTCAAGCCCTGATGCCGTTAATGCTGGCTGCTTTGGTGATGTTCGGTGTAGAACAGGCAATGGGTTGGAGAATTGCGCTTCTGGTTCCAGGTATTCTGATGATCATTGTCGGGATACTGTACTGGAAATTCACACAAGACTGTCCACAAGGTAATTTTAAAGAACTCCGTGCTCAAGGTATTTCTGTCGGTAGCGATAAAAAAGGCGGCCTTGCCATCTTAATGCATGCCGCACGTAACTACCGTGTGTGGATTCTGTTTGGCGCTTATGCAGCCTGTTTTGGTATTGAAATTTTTATCCATAACATTATTGCTTTGTACTTTGTCGACAACTTCCAGTTTGGCTTAAAAGAGGCAGGCATGGCTGCCGGAATTTTTGGTTTACTGGCATTGTTTGCCCGTGCCTTGGGTGGCATTGTTTCGGATAAAGTCGCGATTCAAAAAGGTCTGGATGGTCGAACCAAAGTTCTGTTTGCCTTGATCATGCTGGAAGGTCTGTTTCTTATTCTGTTTTCGCAAATGAATAGCGCGACCTTGGCTATTATGGCGATGACTATATTTGCCTTGTTTACTCATATGGCATGTGGTGCAACCTATGCACTGGTGCCTTTTATCGACCGTGATGCCTTGGGTGGTGTGGCCGGTATTATTGGAGCAGGTGGCAATGTCGGCGCGGTAGCTGCAGGTTTCCTGTTAAAAGGCATGCTGGATATTCAAACCACCCTGATGGTACTGGGTGGCTTGGTGGTGATTGCTGCAAGTTGTGTGTTGATGATCCGCTTCTCTGTCGAGCATAAAGAAAAAGAACAGCGTTTATATGAACAGGCCGTGACTGAACGTCATCTGGCAGAAGCACAGCAATAACACTACATTCCTGATTTAAAATGAATCAACAAAAAGGATATTGCTATCCTTTTTGTTGTTTTTGCTAACTCAATAATAAAATAATGAACCCAATATTCAGAATAGAAAAGTATTATTTAAAAAGAACAGGACGGTTGAATTCATCTAATAAAAATAAAAAGCATTTATAGTTTATATGTTTAATTTGAGATGAAAAAAATTATATGTCTTTTAATAGGGTGTGTTGACACTTTTAGCTTAAAAAAATAGCGAAGTAGTAAAATCAAATCGCCAAACCCAATTTTACTATTCGCTATGCCTCGTACCATGCTGACAGATCAACACTGGCAAAAGTTGAAAGTTATTCTGCGTAA
>NZ_JBSXNI010000027.1:0-99442 GCF_056857555.1 Acinetobacter sp. L-24
TCATAAACAGTTGTGCTGGCGACCATAGCAAGAGTGAACCACCTGATCCCTTCCCGAACTCAGAAGTGAAACCTCTTAGCGCTGATGGTAGTGTGGGGTTACCCATGTGAGAGTAAGTCATCGCCAGCTCATTATTCGAAATCCCCCTCCGCCAAGGCAGAGGGGGATTTTTTTATGCGCAAATTTAAGTATTTCAACAATTATTAGTCGCGAAAGACTAGAAATTTAAAATCCAATTTGTATGTTTTTTAGTAAATCTGTGTTATAAAAAATAAAACGGCATAAAAATTGCTTATAAAACGGGATTTTCTATTAAGGGGGTAACAATGAGATTATCAGTGGGCATAAAAATTGCGAACTCGCTGTCATTAACTCCACAATTACAGCAAGCAATTCGGCTATTACAACTTTCAAGTCTGGAATTGGAACAAGAAGTTCAGTTGCAACTTGATAGTAATCCTCTATTAGAAAAAGTTGAAGAGCAAATTACCCTTGAAAGCTTATCGACAATTGAATCAAATAATGAAAATCACGATCTAACCAATGAACTTAATGCCGATCATCTGCCTGATGACTTACCTGTAGATACCGATTGGGATGATGTTTATACCCATCAACCTACAAGTCTGGGGGCAGCCGAGTTCGAAGAGCGTGAAGATAATCGTCAAGGACATCAGAGCCTGCAAGAATATATGCTAGAACAAATTAATCTGTTGAATTTTTCACAGGTTGATAAATTAATCGCTTATTGCATCGTGGATTCTTTAGACGACAAAGGTTTTTTAGATGCAGAGTTGAGTGAAATTACTGCATCGGTACAACATTTACTCTCTTCTATGGGGTCTGAAGAAGAAATTGAAGATGATGAGGTTGCCGTTGTATTAAAGCATATTCAACGTTTGGATCCGGTGGGTGTAGGTTCTAGAAGCTTGGCAGAATGCCTATTGGTTCAACTTGATAATTTACCTGCGTCAACCCCTTGCCGAAATGATGCGATCAAACTTCTGCAACATTATGAATTGTTGATTACCAATGAGCTTCCTAAGCTGATCAAACAGACTGGCTTAAATCCAGAACAGTTGCGCTGTGCTGTAGATTTGCTAAAAACCTTAAAACCGCATCCAGGTCTGGAATTTGAAAACAAGGAATCGGATTATCAGGTGCCAGATGTTGTGGTGATGAAAAAGAATAACTGCTGGCAAGTCAATTTAAACTCGGATGTACTGCCAAAGTTACGCGTCAATTCTTTTTATGCCAAAATGATTCGTCGTGCAGATCATAGCGATGATAATCAGTACCTGCGTAATCAGATGCTGGAAGCGAAGAACTTTATCAAAAGTATCGATGAACGGCATAAAACATTATTGAAAGTCGCGACTTGTATTGTAGAACATCAAAAGATGTTCTTGGAAATTGGGGCGGAAGGCATGAAACCTCTGGTTTTAAGAGATATTGCCGAAGAAGTCGAATTGCATGAATCTACAGTTTCTCGTGTAACCACCAATAAATATATGCTGACCCCACGTGGATTGTTCGAGTTGAAATATTTCTTCTCGAGTCATGTCGGGACTACTTCAGGTGGTGAAGCATCTTCTACTGCTATTCGTGCCAAAATCAAAAAACTGATTTCCGAAGAAAATGCCCGTAAGCCTCTGTCTGATAATGCAATTGCCAATATGTTAAAAGATGAAGGCATTGATGTGGCACGACGTACGGTGGCGAAATATCGTGAATCGTTACATATTCCTTCATCTTCTGAGCGAAAAGTCTTGATCTAAAATTTGAAATCTGGCTATTCTAGAGATTCATTATGACAACATAATGAATCTTTTTTCTTTTGAGGATCAGTAAGATTGATTTGATTCAGGACTTAAAATACGGATATTTTATTTATAAGTTACTGTATTTAAATTATTTTATATTGAGACTCTTCTAATCCTAACGAAGGTGAGGGATAGAACTATGCAAATAACAATTCGTGGACATCATTTATCGATTACGCCAGCTATTGAAGAAAGTATAAAAACCAAGTTTTCACAGATGACGAAGCACCTAGATCAGGTGAATAGTATGCAAGTGAAACTCTCGAAAGATCATCAAATTGATAAACGCTCTAGAAAGGGCAGTAGTAATCATATCGCAGAGGCTATTATCCGATTACCGGGCATTGAATTTTTTGCTCACGCCACCGCAGATGATATGTATACTTCAATTAAAATATTGACCGAAAAATTGAAACGGCAGATTGATCGATACCGGGAAATGCATTTACAGCAGCATCCTTTAGCCCTATAAAGGATAAATGATGAAAAAGAGGTTTTAAAAGCCTCTTTTTTTTATATATATAATGTATGGATCCATGAATTATTTTTGCTATTTATAGTAAAATGGCTCGTTTTACACCCTTAGTCCTATAAGAGGTCTTGTGATGAATAATGAACAGCTCGCTGAAATTTTAGAAGCCGCTTTTCCGGAGGCGGATGTTGCTGTGAGTGGTCAGGGCGGAAAATTTGATCTCCGTATTGTGGATGATCAATTTGAAGGTAAGCGTCCAGTTGCACGCCAACAAGCTGTTTATGCTCCTCTCAATGCCCATATTGCCAGTGGTGCAGTTCACGCAGTAACAATTCGCGCGATGACAAAAGAAGAATGGCGCAAAGCAAGCTTATTTGGAGCTTAATCATTTAATGGATAAATTTTTAATTCAGGGCGGTATCAAGCTCGAAGGTGAAGTGCGCATTTCTGGTGCAAAGAATGCAGCACTTCCATTATTGGCAGCAATGATTCTTGCTGATACCCCGATTACGCTCAGAAATGTTCCTAATCTAAAAGATGTCAATACGTTGGTGAAGCTGATTGCTGGTCTTGGGATCACCATGACTTATGAAGGCGATACGGTTGTTGCTGATACTTCTACATTAGATAACCAGTTCGCACCGTATGAGCTCGTAAAAACTATGCGTGCTTCTATTTTGGTGCTTGGTCCATTATTGGCGCGCTATGGCAGTGCAAAAGTGTCTTTACCAGGCGGTTGTGCGATTGGTTCCCGTCCTGTCGATCAGCATTTGAAAGCTTTAGAAGCTTTAGGCGCCGAGATTGAAGTCGAAGCCGGTTATGTACATGCCAAAGTCGATGGTCGCCTGAAAGGTGGCGAAGTTGTCTTTGATATGGTGACTGTGGGTGGGACAGAAAATATTCTGATGGCTGCCGTGTTGGCCGATGGTGTGACCACGATTCGCAATGCAGCACGTGAACCTGAGATCACTGATCTTGCGCAAATGCTGATCAAGATGGGTGCCAAGATTGAAGGTCTAGATACCGATACTTTAATTGTGACCGGTGTCGAACGTCTGCATGGCTGTGAATATGCGGTTGTTGCTGACCGGATTGAAACCGGTTCATATCTGGCAGCAGCAGCGATCACTGGCGGTCGTATCAAAACCACGCATACTGATCCGTCCCTGATGGAAGCGGTGCTGGACAAGTTTGAAGAAATGGGCGCAGAAGTGACCCGTGGTGACGACTGGATTGAACTGGATATGCTGGGTAAACGTCCGAAAGCTGTCAGCTTCCAAACCTTACCACATCCAGAATTTCCAACCGATATGCAAGCCCAGATTATGGCTGTGAATGCCATTGCTCAAGGCTTTGCGACAATTTCTGAAACGATTTTTGAAAACCGTTTCATGCATGTTCCTGAATTGGCACGTATGGGTGCCAATATTCAGGTAGAAGGTAATGATGCTGTGGTAACGGGTGTAGAAAAACTTTCTGCCGCACCCGTAATGGCAACAGATTTACGTGCTTCGTTCTCTTTGGTGCTGGCAGCACTTGCCGCTGAAGGTGAAACGCTGATTGACCGCATTTATCATATTGACCGCGGTTATGAAGATGTAGAAGCAAAGTTACAAAGTTTAGGTGCCCAAATTAAGCGAGTAAATTAATGAGCGATATGAGAAACGATGATCCAAACTTTGACGTAATGGGCAATTTTGATCATGGTTTAACTTTGGCATTAAGTAAGGGGCGTATCTTAAAAGAGACTTTACCTTTGCTAGAAACAGCAGGGATTAATCTTTTAGAAGATCCTGATAAATCTCGTAAATTGATTTTCCCGACCACGCATAAACAGGTTCGTATTCTAATTTTACGTGCTTCAGATGTACCGACTTATGTTGAAAATGGTGCAGCCGATATTGGCGTGGCCGGTAAAGATGTATTGATGGAACATGGCGCGCAAAACGTCTATGAACCATTGGACCTGAAAATTGCGGTATGTAAATTGATGACCGCCGGTAAGGTGGGGATGCTACGTCCTAAAGGTCGCTTAAAAATTGCGACCAAGTACGTGAATTTGACCCGTCAATACTATGCCAGCCTGGGTGAGCAAGTGGATGTGATCAAGCTGTATGGCTCCATGGAACTTGCACCATTAGTTGGTCTGGGCGATTACATCGTCGATGTCGTAGATACAGGCAATACCTTGCGTGCCAATGGTTTAGAGCCACTTGAAGAAATCTGCAAAGTGTCTTCGCGTTTAATCGTGAATAAAGCCAGCTTTAAGCGTAAGCAAGCGTTGTTAAATCCGATTCTGGCACAGCTTGAAAAAGCTGTGGAAGAACGTGAAAAGGCCAAACAAGCTTAAATTTGTTGCATAAAAATACCGTCCTCTTAGGGCGGTTTTTTTATTCGATTGAACATAAATACGATGTAAATTCTTTCATCAATTTTACCAAAAGTTATTTCCAATAAAACTCATAGGGCTAGAGCACTATAGCTGCCGACAAAAGTCTGGAAAACAGGTAAACTAAAGCCTTCGAATTCAAACCTGATGGGTAAATTGATGCGACGTTTATCGACCCAAGATCAAAACTTCAAGCAAGCATTTGCTGACTTGTTGGCTTTTGAAACTGTTAATGATCCTGAACTTTTAAAAACTGTAGATCAAATTATTGCTGATGTTCGTCAGCATGGTGATGCTCAAGTTCTTAAACTCACTCAACAGTTCGATCGACATCCGGCGCATCAATTTTCAGATTTAGAGTTAAGCCAAGAGCAACTGCAAGCTGCCTTCGAGGGTTTGACGACTGAAGTGCGCGAAGCTTTAGAGCTTGCTGCAGCACGCGTGCGCGAGTTTCACCAGGTACAAAAACAGGACGGCTGGACCTATGTCGATGCTTTAGGAAATACGCTTGGTCAGAAAGTCACTCCACTGGATCGTGTTGGGATTTATGTGCCGGGTGGTCTGGCTTCTTATCCATCTTCAGTATTGATGAATGCTGTGCCTGCTCATGTAGCGGGAGTTCCTGAAATTATTATGGTGGTACCTGCACCGAATGGTGATTTAAATCCATTGGTACTGGCGGCTGCCTATCTGGCAGGTGTGACACGTGTCTTCACGATTGGTGGCGCACAAGCGGTTGCGGCATTGGCTTACGGTACAGAAACTGTCCCACCGGTCGATAAAATTACCGGCCCAGGCAACCGTTTTGTTGCTGCGGCAAAACGTGCGGTGTTTGGTCAGGTCGGTATCGACATGATTGCAGGACCTTCTGAAATTCTGGTGTATGCCGAAGGCCAAAATAATGCTGAATGGTTGGCGATGGATTTACTTTCGCAAGCTGAACATGACACTGTGGCACAAGCCATTTTCATCACACCAGATGAACAGTTGCTGAATGAGGTTGAACAGGCGATTGAAATGCACCTGGCAATATTGCCAAAGGCAGAAATTGCCCGTACTTCGATTGCCAATCGTGGTGCTTTGGTACTCGTAAAAGACCGTCAAGAAGCATCAGATTTGATTAATCAGGTGGCACCTGAGCATTTGATGTTATGTTTAGATGATGCAGAAGCAATGTCTGACAGCATTCGTCATGCAGGTGCGATCTTTATGGGTCGTTATACGCCTGAAGCCATTGGTGATTACTGTGCTGGTCCAAACCACGTCTTGCCGACTTCAGGTACTGCGCGTTTTTCATCGCCACTTGGTGTCTATGATTTCCAGAAGCGCTCAAGCCTGATTATGTGCTCACAAGAAGGTGTAAAAACTTTAGCAAAAACTGCGGATATCTTGGCGCAACAGGAAAACTTGGATGCACATGCACAGTCAGCACGTTATCGTTATCAATCATAAATAGCATTACAACCTCTCCCTGACCCTCTCCTAAAAGGAGAGGAGAATTTAAACCACAAAAATCTTGTGTCTTTAGTAATGAAAATTCCTCTCTTGCGCCATATATGGCTCAGGGAGAGGTTAGGAGAGGGTTTAAAGAGAATACAAAATGAATATCACAACAGAACAAATGCGTTTTTGGAGTCCTGAAGTACGTGAATTAAAACCGTATACTCCAGGCGAACAACCAAAAATCCAGAATATTTTAAAACTTAATACCAATGAAAATCCGTATCCACCTTCACCCAAAGTGGTAGAAGCGGTTCAAAAGGTACTTGCGAATTCGGCAGATGTTTTGCGTTTGTATCCAGACCCTGATGCATCAGAGTTGAAACAGGCGATCGCTAAACAACAAAATGTACCTGTAGACACTGTCTTTGTCGGCAATGGCTCAGATGAAGTCTTGGCACATATCTTTAAAGCATTTTTTGTTCAAGAACAGCCTGTACTTTATCCAGATATTACCTATAGTTTCTATCCGGTTTATAGTCAGTTTTTTGGCATCAGAACCAAAATCTTGCCATTGAATGATGACTTTGAAATTGTGGTGGATGACTATAAACAAGCTAATGGCGGCATTATTATTACTAATCCTAATGCGCCGACCAGTATTGAACTGGGCTTGGCAGCCATTGAGGAAATCCTACAAGCCAATCCGGATTCAGTGGTGATGCTTGATGAAGCATATGTGGATTTTGGTGCAGAATCAGCAGTCAAGCTGGTTGAGAAATATGAAAATTTAGTGGTATGTCAAACCACATCGAAGTCACGTTCTCTTGCTGGTCTGCGAGTGGGTTTTGCGATTGCTCAGCCACATTTGATTGCAGCACTTGAAGCAGTCAAAAACAGCTTTAACTCCTATCCGATGGACCGTTTTGCGATTGCTGCAGCGGTCGCTTCATTTGAAGATCAGGCCTACTTTGAAGCACAGAATCAGAAAGTTATTGCCAGCCGTGAAAAGTTGGTGTTTCAACTAAATGAGCTTGGTTTTAAAATTTTACCATCGAGTGCCAACTTTATTTTTGCCTCATTGCCATCTAAGGATGCAGGCGAACTTGCAAGTGAGTTGCGTGAACGTGGCATTATCGTGCGTTATTTTAACAAGCCACGTATTAACCAGTTCTTAAGAATTACCATTGGTACAGATGAGCAAAATCAGCGTTTAGTCGATACGCTAAAAAATGAGATTTTGGTGTGATTAAAATCCCTCCTAGCTTCTCTTTGAAAAGGGAGGAGTTCCCTCTTTGAGTAAAGGAAGGTTAGGGTGGATTTGTAGAAAAAAGCGAATCAAATGATTCGCTTTTTTATTTATTCAGGCTGATACCAGGTATTTAACAGATCCAGCATCGCTGAAACTTTATCAAAACATTCCTGATATTCCGCATTACAATCCGAAGAAATGGTAATGCCACCACCGGCCCATAAAGAAACATCTTCTTGATATTTCTGGATGGAACGAATCAGAATGTTCCAGGAACCGGTACCATCAAAATTAAAATAACCCATTGAACCGCAATAAGCACCACGTGCTACACCTTCCAGTTCAGCAATAATCTGCATGGCCCGGATTTTAGGTGCGCCCGTAATTGAGCCACCTGGTAGGGCTGACATTAATACCTCGAAAGGATTCACATCTGCTTTTAAGGTCGCTTCTACTTCGCTCACCATATGATGCACTTGATTAAAACTTTCGATATTAAATAATTTGGGGGTTTTAACCGAGCCTGTTTCTGCATAAACACTTAAATCATTACGTAATAAATCCACAATCATGACATTTTCTGCTTGATCTTTTTCCGATGCTTTTAAGGTTTGTTTAGATTGTTCATCTAGCACAGGATCGCTATAGCGTGGCATGGTGCCTTTAATTGGTTTGGTGATAATTTTTCGATTTTTTTCGAAGTCAATAAATAACTCGGGTGAGCAGCTGAGTAATTCAAAATCACCAATACGTAAATAACCCGCGTAGGGCGCTTCGGTTAATGTCCAGAATGCTTGGGCAGTCGCTAAGAGGGAGCCTTGGGCACGACCTTTAAACTCTTGGGTCAGATTAATCTGATAGCAGTCACCTGCAACAATATAGTCCTGAATTTTCTGAAAAGCCTGAGTATAAACAGATTTAGTCCAGCGTGAGATACAAGGATTTTTTAAATGAAATGTCGAGTGAATTTTATCTTGATTAAGTAAGTTCTGAATATGATTGAAAATTTGTTCTGCCTGTGGATCATCACTATAGAACATCCAGCCATCAGAGATTGGTTTAATGTAGGAAGGAAATTGACCAATAAATAAACCAGGTTGAGGACGGTCTGGATACTGAATATATTGTTGAGCCGCATAATCGTAGCCGATAAAGCCAACATAGCCTCCATGAAAGCCATTCTCTTGAGGAGTTTTTAATGCATTAATCACTAAATTAAATTCAGATGGGCTGGGTTGATACTGTTCAATCCCTATTCTTTTAAAAGACTGAATTTGTGATGTCTGCGCAACAAAATATTCTTGAGCGCAGCAGGCAATAAAAGGCCGACCATTATTATTTAAATACACTAGATGATTCAATGTCTTCAATGCGGATAATAGATCTGTAACCAGACGTGATTCAAACTTTAAGGGACGATGATAGAGAGCTTCGGTCATTCAGTTATGGAGAGTTCGATATGACTTACTATTTTATATCAAGAAGCCAGGAAAATATTTTTAAATCATGAAATACCGTTTATCGGTAAGCGACAGATTGCGACCAACAACAGTTGATCAAAATTTGACTCGACGCTAATTTAAGTGGGCTAGCAAATTACTCAAGGAAAGATGCTTAAGCTGTCAGAAAATAAAAAATACAGCCTAAACACTGAGTAATTCACAACCAAAAAAAATAGTACTCTTGGGAGAGTAAACAATGAAAAAATTTACAAAATTAGTTTTAGCGACTTCAGTTGCATTTAGTGCCAATGCGATGGCGATGCAAGCAATGGATGATGCATCTCTAAGCGAAACAACGGGTCAAGACGGTTTGACAATTGGTATCGGCATCTCGAAAATTGCTATTGAAAAATTATTTATCCATGATAACGACGGTTTGGCACCTAAAGGTGTTGCAAATGAGGCGGGTTTCGGAGGTACTTCTACAGCAGGTGCGATCGTAATCCGTGGTAAGACTGATACAGCACCTGATGCTGCTGCTCTTGCTGATCCTACTACTGCAACGCATGGTGTAGTAATCGGTGCCAATTATGACAATAATGGTGCCTATTTACTTGCATCCCGTAACCTTGCTGACTTGGTAATTGATTCAGATGCTGGGGCTGGTAATCCTTTCATTAATGTTGCTGCACAAGTATCGGGTCTAGATATCAAAGTTGGCCGAATTGGTGTAACTGCATCTGGTGCAGATGATCCGGATTCGATTCGTCGAGGTGGTGCCGGTGTTGTAAACGACATCATTAGTGGTTTTGACGTTAAAACTGGTGTGATAAATGCCAATATTCAACTGGGTGCTGCTCCACAAGGCGCTATGATCAAGATGAATAGTGTAATGCAAGGTGGTTTAGAAATTAAGAACCTAGGTATTTTAGATAATTCCACTAAAAATAAAGTAGTGGGGCTTGTAGGCACGACTCCAGTGACTACACGTGAAGCCGGTGAGATTTTTGTTGAAAGTATCAAAATTGCAGATGCATCGTCTAATGATTTAACCATTAGCCAGAATATTTCTGTATTTAACGATGCTTATGTTGGTACTACCGGCACTCAATTAGGTAAGGCAGCACATGTTCGTATTGTAAGTAATGATACTGGGGCGAAAGACCAATACATTAAAGGTATTCATTTAGGTAACCGTGAAGCAAGATCATCAATTGGTGATATGGAAGTCCAAGGTTTACAAACTTTCTATTCTCCTTCACAAGGTGCTTATACTAAAGGCGCAATTATTACTATTTCTGGTCACTAATCTTTCTTCTAATAAAAGCGCGTGTTTACACGCGCTTTTTTATGACTATATCACTTATCTAAAAAATAAAAAAAATACTGTATTTTTTTGAAAAAACAGGTATCTTTCTAGTTACAGGGAAGTAGAGTTAATGCTCTATAAAAAGAAAAAATAGGCACATCATGCCCATTATAAGAAAAGTTAATAATTATGTTAGAGATCGCGTTGGGCTCGGCATTGATGTATTACGCTGCCAAAGAAGCTCTGGATATCAAAAAACAGCCGAACGGTGCTGTTCACTATACTGAAGTTCTTGATTCAAGAAATGACTCTTTTGTGCGTATGCACCGTGAAGCTGTGGAAGTAAAACCAGCCCTTCTGGATCAGTTTCAGGGCATTGTACGTCAAGCTTATGATTATAGTTGTGGTTCAGCAGCACTTACGACCCTCCTTAATGGTTATGTCGGTACGCAGCTGGATGAGCAGCAAGTCATGAGTGGGCTAATGAAATTCGGTGAAACGGATAAAATTGTTGAACGCCGTAGTTTTTCTCTGCTTGATATGAAGCGCTTTGTTTCAGCCTTAGGGTTGGAAAGTGGAGGCTATCGAGGAGAGTTCAAAGATTTAGTCAATCAAGATCAGCCCGCCATTGTTCCGATTTCCTATGCAGGATTTAAGCATTTTGTAGTGTATAAAGCTTATAAAAATGGCCGGGTTTATGTTGCAGATCCTGCACTTGGTAATATCAGTTTTGAGGAACGGCGTTTTCAGGATATTTGGGAAAATAACACTTTGTTCCTGATTAATGTACCTGAACAATATCGCAAAAATTTTCTAGCATTAAAAGAATCAGATATGCGCCATGTAGAAGATGCTACGATCAATCGCTATGCCTTGGTTGACATGCAGTATCCACAATTTTATATGGACAAAATTGCTGATAAAGCTTCTACGATCCGTATGGACCGTAATCGTAATACAGAGTCAGAACAATTTGGGGAATATCAACATAACTTCCTGAGACTGTATTACAAGAATAAATAAAACGAAAAACAGTAATAAAAATTAAAATGGTGAAATGGATATGAACAGTAAATGGATGAACAAGACGTTCTTGGCACTGAGCATTCAAATGGTAATGGGCGTTGCATTTGCTGCAGAAGAACCAGCACTAGGTGAATACGAAACGGTTGATGAAGAAGTTGTTGTTGAAACTGCTGCATCTGTACCGGCTCAAACTGGACAAGTCGAAACGCAGGCTGCAGAAGAGTCAGAACTAGGTGAATATGAAGCAGTTGAAGAGGCTGTCGTTGAAACAGCAGCACCTGTAGAGACTCAGGCTGGCCAAGTAGTAGATGCATCTCAAGCTTTACAGCAACAAGAAGGAGATGCTACTCAGGCAGCTAATCTGGAAGAAGTATTTACGTCAAATGAACGCCAATACTCTCTGATAAAACAAGGTGAAATTTCATCATATTACGATATTGATTATACCTATTATCGAGACACTCAACTCGATATAGAAATGGCTCAGGGCCAATTGTATCAACTACGTGTTCAAGAAAATGCAACACATAGTATGACTAATACTTTCACTTTCCAATATGGCGTGAAAGATAACCTGACCTTGACTGCATCCCTACCTTTAGTGGCCAAAACTGACTTGTTGAAAGATACCTCTACTGCGGGTTTAGGTGATATTAGTTTGGGCGCTCGCTGGGAACCCTTTCCCCTAAAAGCGGGTCGTCTGCCTCTGATTTTATTTGGTAATTTATCAACTAAAACTGGTGACAGCCCTTATGAAATTAATGCCGCGACAGATCTGGCAGCAGGAAAGGGCTATTATTCTGCTGGAGTAGGTGCTAGTACGCGTAAATACATTGACCCAGTCGTATTGTTTGCATCAGTTTCTGCGAACTATGGTTTTAAAGAATCGGGCCTGAATCAGCGTCGAGGTAGCCGGATTATTGAGGAGTTTGAACCTGGTGTTAGTGGAGGCTTTGCCTTTGGTTTCGCATATTCATTTAACTATGATGTTTCGATGACCATGTCCTATCAGCAAAGCTTTAATACTGGTGCGGAATTTAACTATAACACTGGTGAAAGTTATTCTGCTGCAGATCAGACCAGTTCTACCTTTGCAATTTCCTTAGGTGTGCGAGTCTCTCCAGAAACAATTGTTAATGGTACCGTTGGCTTAGGGCTGACCGAAGATGCACCGGATGTTTCGTTGGGATTATCATTCCCACTTGATATTTTAGGTTTTGGTAAAAAAATCAGTTAATAGGGGTGTCGTATGAAAAACATTCGACTTAGCCCGTTATTAACAGGAATTATTCTTGCGGGCTGTTCAAGTTATACCTTTGCACAATTGGGAACCAACCTTTCAGTTGATTTACGTGCACTATCCATGGGGAATGCTGTCACTGCAGATCCTCCAGGGGTCAATGCCATCCACTTTAACCCGGCTGCACTGACTAAAATTGATGGGCTGCAAACCGAACAGCAAATCATTGTGGCTAATTTTGATATCCAGCGTGAGTTTTCAGTACCCGCCGGATATAACGTATTTGGCTATTCTGATGATCCTATTGTCTGTAATGACGGTCCTGAAGTTTCATCTGATTTGTGTACAGATTTTAAAGGTCCGGTCAAAGGCGATGTGGAATATGTCAGCCTTTATGTCCCTTTTCTGAAAAAAATGGTGGATTTAGGCGAAGGTCTTCCTTTGACTGCACCGACTATGGGGATCGCATATAACCCACCTGGTTCTAAAGCCACTTATGCGACTGCTGTTTATGCTCCTCTCATGGCAGGTTTTGGTCATGAGGATGGTAATCCGGCAAACTTTATGGGACAACAGGTTGCTTTAGAGCGGATTACCTATCTGTCTCCATCCATCGGTTATGAGGTCAATGACCAACTGTCGATTGGTGCTTCTATCGGGATGTCTTATCAAGCCATCGGGATGAAAACGGACTTGCGTTTCCCGAATGAGTTGATCGGGATGTTGCGTATGATCGACGAAGTCGTGTGTACGCCGTTTAAAGAAAATTCCGACATTATTACAGATATTCTTTTGCTCGGGATCTGTAATGCTGATGAGGGGATGAACCCATTTGGCAAGTTTGGTCAAATGCAACTGGAGCTTGAGCAAAACTTAAGCCCAAGCTATAACCTGGGAATATTGTGGGAACCACGCGAAGATTTTAGTTTTGGTATGGTGTACCAAAGTGCTGCAAAAATGCGCTTAAAAGGTAAATATCATATTGATAATGCCAAAGCTCCTCAGGAAATGATTAAAGGTTTAATGACCTCACCGACCGGCCAGATTCTGGCTGCAATTCTTGGATTTCCTACTTATATACCATCGAGTGAATCTGGTCTGGTGTCGCAGGATTTTGAATATCCGGCGCATTTTCAGGCAGGTATCAAATATAAAGTGATGCCAGATTTGCAAGTAAATTTTGATATTGGCTGGACAGATTACAAGGTCTGGGACGAATTTAAATTCGAATTTGATCGTACTATTTCAGCCCTAAAAATTGCCAAAATTTTATCTGCTAATGTTACTGACTCAACCCTGGCTTTACCGATGGGATTTGAATCGCCGTGGAACTTCGGTATCGGGATGGAGTATTCCGCTACAGACCGCTTGAAGCTTCGAGCAGGTTATGAGCCACGGACTAGTGCTATTCCGAAAAATAAGCGTAATACCATGGTACCGATCAATGGTGCGCAGTTATTTGGTTTAGGTGTGGGTTACCGCTTTGATGCAGATACTGATCTGGATCTATCGATTGGTTTTTTGCGCAGCAAAGATCAGATTCCAGCAAATACCAGTAGTTTAGCCAACCAGACTGGGGTAAATAACCTGTTATTAAACCCATATGCAGGTTTAAACGTAAAAACAGATACCAAAATTACCATTTTAGGTTTGAACTATCGCACTCGTTGGTAAGGAAGAAATGATCAAGACAGGGAAAGTGGGATTGACAACGGTACTGGCATTAAGTCTGGTACCCTTGTCTTTTTATACAAGCGCTAAAGAATTTATTACGATTATTGGTCCAGATGGCCGACCATTAGTCGTACCACGTAATAATGTAGAGAAAAAAACTGAAGACAAATCTCGATTGTTGAAAAAAGTAGAAGCTGCAATAGTTCAGTCCATACCTGTGAAGCAAAACTTAGAAAAAGTACCCGTCGTAGAAAATGGACAAGTTAAATCTAAGCATGGCCATAATATGGTTGTACAACCAGTACAACCAGTACAACCAGTACAACCGCATATTGCACAAGCACAGATTGAGTCTACACCACGATTAATACCTGGATCTAAAGCTCCTCAAATTTCTGATGCTGGAACAGGATCTTCTGTTGCTAACATACAAAAACCGGGATTTAGCCAGGTTGAAGGCATTGAATATGTGGATAGTGAGTATCTGGAAAATAAAGAATTTAATTTGGAAGGCAAAAAACGTTTCTATAGCATGCCCGAAGGAGTAGTAGATAAAAATATCGGAACTACCCGGATCCAGATAATTGAACGTGAAAAAGGGGTGGGACAATCCGTATTAAAATCCTTGTTTCAAACGCCAGAAGTAGATTCTGGTCCTGTGGTACTGGCTCAAAGTTATTATCGTATTTCACAGTCGGAGACCATCAAGAGCTTAGGCAAGCAGTGTTTTAATGATAAGAAAATTAAAAAAGCGAAAGAAATCAGTTTTAAAAAAGCAGTTAACCTCTGGCCTCGTGCGCCTCTTAAAGCAGACGAATTTGATTTTGAAGTGGTAAAGCTTCAATCCGATATCCAGAATATTCAGATCAACTCTTATGCCTCTAGCCAGAAAAATCCAACGTATTATTGGCCTTTTGTTGTATTTTTAGACAGTCGTGGCTGTGTGCTTGAAGGAGCGGGCGGTTATAAAAATCAGGAAGAACAGGCGAATATTATTCAATATGAGCGTATCGAAGGGGTTCTCCAGATTCCTGCACAAACTGAATATGTATTATTGACGCCTTTGGCCTCCGCGATAGATGTTGAAGACAAGATGCTGACAAATCATGGACAACTAAAATTAGTCGCCATTCGATAAGGACTATTCGAGTATAAAAAGATGAAAAATAAAATATTATTTCCATTTGCTTTAACCACACTTTTAACGGCACTGAGCGGGTGTGGTGGGGAAAGTGCCAATGTCATTCCAGAAAAAAACGATGAAGCCACGACCAATGGTACTTGTACCCCAGGTACAACGAACTGTGTGGAATGGGGGCTGGAATATCCGCTCGATGGTTTGAACTTTAACTGTAGTAGCGATACAGAAAATACCTTTATTACGTTATTTGACAGTAAAAATGGGGTTGCTTCTGGAACCTGTCAAAAGAGGGATAATATTGAGTTTTATATTCAAAGTTTTGCTTCGCGCAAGATTAATTTAGGTCAAATTAAACTCAGCGATTATGCTAGTTTTAGTGCCCAGACCCAGCTGCCGCGTTTAAGTGTAATCGATATTGCAACTGGGATTACTCGACGTCCGGTAGCTGATTTGGTGCCTAATGATCCTACCGTTCAGGTGGCCATGCGTCTGGTTAAAATTCTGCAAGCTTTGGCGCTAGAAGAAGGGCGTATTATTAATCCATCTGATGTACAACCTTTGTATATT
Source organism: Acinetobacter sp. L-24 (assembly GCF_056857555.1). Next base: position 15,776 of record NZ_JBSXNI010000027.1, read on the forward strand.
ACTGAAGAGATGCGTAAAGACCTGGCGAAAACCAGTGAGAATATCAATTTGATGGATGCCGATTTGGCGACCAAAATTAAAGATTTTGTTGATATCAGCACAATTTCGGATGAGGTGGCTTTTGCCACAGTTAAAAAGCTGGTGACGATTGCCAACGCAGCCGTGTATCAGCCAGAATTTTCATTATTCTCAACTTCAGGCGTGATTGGAAGTAACCTGACGGGTTCAGATGGACTGGTGGGCTGTAATCAAAACCCTTGTGATATTAAGAATAAGAATACTAAATATTTATTTGGCCATTTTATGCTGATTACCAATCGCCAGGGCTATACCTTTGGCAGCGGCTTACAATGGCGTGATAATGAGTTAACTCTGGCTAAAGAAAATTTATCTTCCTTAGGGGGGATTAATGCTCAACTCATCCGTAAGGTGAAACCGGTACAAATGACCGCTGATCCACAAAGTTCATGGATTCATCCAACCAGTAAAGCCATTAACACGCCTTACCGCCTGAATGTCGCAAATAATGTGACTCCGCTTGAGTTGTATCAAGGCAGATTATTGAATGATTATGTGATCGCGGGTAAAGAAGCTTTCTATAAAGTGGTGACTGACAAAAAATCGCTGGATACTTCCGATCAAGCCAACTTGGGGTTGTGGCGTTTGCAGGCTGATGGTGAAAACTATACGGGAAGCGTTGATCTATATAAGATTTTCCCAATTAGTTATCTGGATCGTCAGGTCTTTAAAACAGCGCAGAACGTCGCGGATGGGGAGAAATACATTTTCCCAATGTATGCCAATCTGGAATTTAAATTTACAGATACCACTGTCAGCCCAATTACTTTAGGAATTGTAATTGACAGTAATGGTGATGTACGCACCAATATGCAATCCTCTAGTAATTTCGCGACTGATCCGGTGAATGGCTGTCAAGGTGATGTGTTGGCAGATACGCTCTTAGATCATCAAGGCATACAACAATATCGCCTCGGGACTTTGGGACGTGCATTTGTCGCTGATAAAGCGGTTTCCATGCGCCTGATTTTGGCCAATGAAAAGTTTGGTAATATTAATGGCGCATTGGTAGGGGTAGACTCGCGCATCCAGTCTTCACCGGATTCTAGGGATTCGATTGTGATCGGTGGTGCACTGCTCAATTTGTCTAATGTGTTAGATACTAATGTCGGCCAGAATGGGCGTGTAACTTTCCTGAATTCGGCAGGTGATGGAGTACAATGGGCCAATACCTATGCCAGTTTTCAAAAAGTTTATAATAATAACAATGAGGGTGAAACACCGGCAGATATTAGCCTAGCAAAATTAAACGGTGGTTCGGTTGAGTTTAAGCTTGCGGATTGCTATCAAGTCAAAGCCAAATAATATTCTTTAAAAATAAAAAAAACCCATCTTAGTATGGGTTTTTTTTATGGATGTTAAATTTAACCGGTATGGTCTAGACGCGTGCCTAAGGTTTCCAGATGCATTGGAAAAATATTATTTTTACGGTCTTCAAAATAATGTCTGAGAGTATGTTCTACACTCGGGAAGGCAAGTTCGGTCCAGGGAATATCTGCTTCATCAAATAAACGTGTTTCGATGGTCTCTTCACCCGCACCAAATTTTCCATCAATCAGATTGGCTTTAAATAGCACATAAATCTGACCAATACGCGGAATGTTATACATACAGTACAACTGTTCAATATCTACTTCAGCTTCGGCTTCTTCACGGGTTTCCCGTGCAGCCCCTTGCTCCATGGTTTCAAACAGTTCCATATAGCCGGCAGGTAAAGTCCATAAGCCGTAGCGTGGTTCAATGGCACGACGGCATAACAGTACTTTGTTTTCGAATAAGACTAAAGCACCACAAATTACTTTCGGATTAATGTAATGAATAGAGCCGCATGAATCACATACGCTGCGAATTTGCTGATCGCCCAAAGGAATTTTAGCAGTGGTTTTATGTCCACAATTCACACAGAAGTTCATATTCATCATCAATGATAAAAGTATGCTCAGGATAACTGAAAAACTAAAATTTGGCATCATTTCTCTCCCGCCCCGACTAAAATCAGCTATGATGAAATTATGATCATCGTCAGAGTTGAAAGAATGGATGCATGTGAATTGACACAAAGGTTGCAGCAACGCTTACGTTTTTCCAAGCGTATTCGATCTGCGCATGCTGCCGTGTTAATTGCAATTACAGATGAAGCTGACCCGAAAGTATTGCTGACGCGCCGTTCAGCTTATTTGAATAATCATGCCGGAGAAGTCTCATTTCCAGGTGGCAAGCGCGATCCACAAGATACCAGTAATATTGTGGTGGCTTTAAGGGAAGCCTATGAGGAAACGGCACTCAATCCTTTTGATGTGCATTTAATGGGTGATTTACCCATGCAAAAAGCCCGCAATGGCATGCTGGTCAAACCGATTGTGGGACTGATTCCTCCGCAAGTGAAGCTGATTCCACAACCGACGGAAATTGACCGGATTTTCTTTGCTTCATTGCAGCATTTGCTTGAAGTGACGCCCACGCCTTATGAAGTTCGTTTTGCCCAGCAATCTTTATATTTTCCGAGTATGCGGGTAGAAAATGAAGTGGTCTGGGGATTGACCGCACGTATGCTGATTTCTTTATTTCAATATGGGCTGGATTATAAAAAAGACTGGCCATTCTTGCTTAATTCTCCAACGTTTAAACGCTCCAAATTTTTTTAACCATTGAATAGGATTTTATCAATGTTGTACAAATTTCAAGGACATATGCCCACCGCTATACATCAGCCCTGGGATGGCTGGGTGGCACCAACGGCAACAGTGATTGGGAAAGTTGAACTTGGGCGGCAGGTCAGTATCTGGTTCGGTGCCGTAGTACGTGCAGATAACAGTAAAATTAAATTGGGTGACTTTAGCAATGTGCAGGAAAATGCAGTACTGCATACGGATGCCGGTATCGAGATGAATATTGGCAATTATGTGACAATTGGGCATCAGGCTATGCTGCATGGCTGTACCATTGGAGATAACAGCCTGATCGGGATTCAGGCTGTCATTTTGAACCATGCCGTGATTGGCAAGAATTGTATTATTGGTGCCAATGCCTTGATTCCAGAAGGCAAGGTCATTCCAGACAATTCTGTGGTGATGGGCTCACCCGGTAAAGTGGTGAAAACGCTGGATGATGACAGTATTCAAAAATTAACAATGAGCGCCATGCATTATGCCGAGCATTTTCAGAAATTTCAGGACTTGGAAGAAGTGCAACTCTAAGGCACTCTTTTATTGATTGAATCATAAGCCTAGATTTTCTAGGCATTTTTGTATCTGTTTCGGGAAAATCTCGCGTAGCGGATATGAGTGGAGTATCATATCCGCGTTTTTTATATTCTCTGAATTAAGGTTGTGCATGAAAGTGCTGGCATTGGAGACTGCCAATGAGCAGTGTTCCGTCTCTGTAATCGATGATACTCAAGAACTATTTTTTCAGCTTGATGCGCGCGCCAAGGCACAAACGCAAACGATTCTCCCGATGATTGAACAAGGTCTGCAAGCTCTTGGACTGGCCATTGCTGATTTGACTGCGATTGCCTTTAGTCGTGGTCCGGGTTCTTTTAGCGGTGTGCGTATTAATGCTGCCGTGACTCAGGCCTTGGCCTGGTCAAATGATGTGCCGGTGATTCCGGTGTCAACTTTGCAGGCTTTGGCACAGGCAGCCTATCGTTTACACGGCCTCAAGGAAGTGTCTGCGGTATTGGATGCCCGCATGAGCGAAGTCTATATCTCGAGCTATCAAGTGGATGCACAAGGAATTATGCAACCGGTTGATGATGAGCAACTGTTAAGTTATGCAGAAGGCAGCCAAGCTGTACGCTTTACCCCGGTGGGCTCAGGCGCTGAACTGGTACAAAGCGAAACTTCAATTTATAAAGATGTGCATGCGACCGCACAGGATATCGCCAGCATTGCACGTGCAGCGGCACAAGCAGAAAACTGGGTGAGTGCAGAATTGGCATTACCCGTATATTTACGCGATAACGCGTGGAAAAAAATTCCAGAACAAGGCAAAGCATAATTAATTAGGATAAAGCATGGATCTTTTACTGCTACTCAAAGCGGCCATCATGGGTATTATCGAAGGCATTACCGAGTTTTTGCCTATTTCCAGTACCGGTCATTTGATTTTGGCATCAGAATTAATGAATTTCTGGACCAAGGAAAAGAGTGATGTATTCGTCATTGCGATCCAGATGGGGGCAATTGCTGCCGTTATTTATGAATATTGGGCACGTCTTTGGGGGGCAGCGACCGGGATTGTCAGCGGTGAACCGCAAGGTCGCCGTTTAGGCATTGGCCTGATTCTGGCTTCTATTCCGATTATATTGATTGGTCTGACGCTGGGACAAACCGTCAAACAATTACTATTTAATGATATTGCAATTGCCATTGGTTTGATTGTCGGCGGTTTGATCATTATCTGGATTGAAAAGAATCCACCACAAGTCCGTGTACATGAAGTTGAAGAACTCAGCATTAGAGATGCGATCTGGATTGGCCTGATTCAGGTTTTATCCTTGATACCGGGAACTTCCCGTTCAGGTGCAACTATTATCGGCGCGATGTTTTTGGGTGTGTCCCGTAAGGCAGCGACTGAATTTTCATTTTTCTTGGGTATTCCGGTCATTATCGGCGCTGGCCTGCTGGACCTTTATCAAAGCTATGATGTGTTAAATACGACTGAAGACTGGACCGTGATCGGAGTTGGGCTTCTGGTTTCCTTTATCTCGGCATTGATATTAATCCGTGCGCTGGTCGCTTATGTGGCTAAACGCGACTTTATGATCTTTGCCTGGTATCGTATTGCTTCGGGTCTGCTGATTTTATTATTTGCCTATACAGGTTGGAAATTATGGTAAGCGCGATTCGCTTATATGCCGAATCTGACTATCAAGAGAAAGCACAGCACTTCGAGGCTGTGCTTTCTTCTCGTGGGGTACAGGTCGAGATTGAAATTGTTGAAAAACTCAATGCACGTTTTTTCCGTTTAAATCCTGAACTGGCCCTTTGTGCCGATGCTGACGGACTCTGGTTATGTGCCAACGGCATGAAGATGCAACCGGACTGGCAAGCGGAAACCGGACGCTTAAAACGCGCATCTTTGAAATCGGAAATGATTGCACGCGCCTGTAATTTAAGTGAAAAACCAAGCTTGGTTGATGCGACTGCGGGTCTGGGACATGACAGTCTGTTGATGGCACATTTAGGTGCGCAAGTGACCTTGGTTGAACGGCATCCGGTTCTATTCACCTTGCTTGAAGATACCCATATGCGTGCACAAGCGGACACATTCCTGAGTCAGATCGTATCGCGGATTCATTTGGTCTTTTCTGATTCAGCCGATTATCTGCAGCAACAGGCTCAGCAGCATCACATTGTCGATGTGGTTTATCTTGATCCAATGTTCCCACAGCGGGATCAAAATCAACAGGCAGTCAAGAAGCAGGCACAGGTCAAAAAACAGATGCAGCTGTTGCATATGTTATTGCCTGAAGATGGTGAAATGGATCTGGGCGATAATCTTCTGGAACTGGCACAGAAAATTGGCAAACGTGTCGTGGTCAAACGTCCGCGTCTGGCGGTATTTCTGGCCGGAAAAGAGCCAAATCATCAATGGCAAGGCGATGCTTGTCGCTTTGATGCGTATTTTCAGCATGAACTTGTAGCTGAATAGGATAATGGCTTCTTTATTAAGCAAAGATTTGTTATATATTTAAAATTAGCATTGATTAAATGCTTATCAAGCATAAACTTATTCAGCACATTAGCGAGCCACTCATCTCCTTGAAATCCTATGATCGACTTTAAACCCTCCATTAATTTTTGGCACGATTTTAAGAGCAACCAAATTGCCGGGATGTGGTTATTTCTGGGGTCGAGGCGTTCTTTACAACTGGTCCGTCCATCCATCATGCAACTGGTGTTCTGGGGGATCTTAGGGGGCTGCGCCAACAGTTTGTTTAGCTGGCTCAGTTCAGGCCGTATGGGAGATTTTAACTCTCAAGGCCTGATCAGTTATGCGCTTTGGCCTTTCATTGCCCTGATTGTCGGTATTTTTCTGTCGCAACGGGTCAATAATCCACGCTTGATGCTGGTGCCAGCCTTGTTATGGTTGGTGTTAGATACCCATATCATGCTGTTCCAGTGTCTGATTCAGTATCTGGGTGATCTGGATTATCTGCCTTATATCCTTTACGACTATATTCCAACGCTCTTTGTCATGCTGTTTGTCTGGCAAAGTCTGGCAGTGGTCTGGGTGATTTCACATGAATTAAAATGGCCGTGGTGGGAACGTGCGCTGATTATGCTGGCGACTTTGTTTACGCTAGTAGTTTGGCAGATTTCAGTCAAAGATCAGCCGATCTGGAAAGTCGAAGAAATTCCACCGAGTTTTGCCGAAGATGCTTTCTATGCCCAGCCAACTTTGCTGAATAAAGCGCTGGAAAATATCGAGTATGGTGAATTTGCACAGTCACACTGGTATTTCATGGGAGTAGCTGGAGCGAGCTATCAGGATGTATTCCATTCTGAAGTTGAGCGGATTAAAGAGCAGTTTGATACCCGTTTTGGTACTTTTGGCCGATCGATTGCCTTGGTCAATCACCCAGCGACACGTACCACTATGCCGATTGCTTCCAAAACCAGTATGGAGCTGACATTGCGCCGTATGGGGCAGCAGATGAACCGTGAAAGTGACGTATTATTTTTATATATGACCTCTCACGGTTTGCCGAATGTATTTGAAATGGAAAATGCCCCACTGGATCTGGCGCAGGTTGATCCAAAATGGTTGCGTGAAACACTAGATGCATCAGGCATACGTTGGCGCGTGATCGTAATCTCGGCCTGTTTTTCAGGCAGTTTTGCTTCTGCTTTACAGAATGACAATACCTTGGTGATTACGGCTTCGGCAGCTGATCGGCAGTCTTTTGGCTGTTCGAATGAAGCGGATTATACCTATTTTGGTCGTGCGTTCTTTGATGAAGCCATGCGTGAAAATAGCAGCTTGCAAAGCGCTTTCGCACAGGCCACAGATACCGTAGCAAAATGGGAATCAGCTCAAGGTTTTGAGCCATCAGAACCGCAATGGGTCATCGGTAAGAATATGGAATTGATGTTGCCACAACTGGAGCAACGTTTATTTCCACAGACCACTACGGCGACATCATCTCCCTAGATCAATGTCATCCACAGACCGGTTGTAATAATAAGGAATAGCCATGGAACTTATACAGAACAATAGAAGCTTTGAAGGTGAACAGCGGATTTATCGTTTTGATTCGCGCTATCTTAAAACCCCGACCAAGTTTGGCATTTTTCTGCCGCCTCAAGCTTTAGAAGGTCACAGCTGTCCTGCATTATTCTATCTGGCGGGTTTGACCTGTACCGAAGAAACTTTTGCCATCAAGGCGCATGCACAGCGTTTGGCGGCACAGCTTGGCTTGATTCTGATAACACCGGATACTTCGCCACGTGGCGAAGGTGTGGCAGAAGGCGACAACTGGGATATTGGTCAGGGTGCGGGTTTTTATATTAATGCCACTCAGGCACCGTGGGCTGAACACTATCAGATGGAAAGCTTCATTGTCGATGAGCTTTATGCATTGGTCACTGAGGAATTCGTGATCCATCCCGGCAAGATCGGTATCTTCGGCCACAGTATGGGTGGTCATGGCGCATTGACCCTGGCATTTAAATATCCAGAAAAATTCAAATCTGTTTCAGCCTTTGCACCGATTTGTGCCCCGAGCCAGTGTCCTTGGGGAGACAAAGCATTCTCAAATTATCTAGGTACTGAAAAAAAAGAATGGCTGAAACATGATGCGACCGCTTTGGTTCAGGAAAAGGGGGCATTGTTTGGCGATATCCTGATTGATCAGGGTTTTTCAGACCAGTTCTATAACCAGCTCAATCCAGCCCTGTTTCAGCAAGCTTGTGATACCGTGAACCAGCCGCTCACTTTGCGTGAACATCAGGGCTATGATCATGGCTATTACTTTATTCAAAGTTTCATAGATGATCATTTACAATTCCATGCCGTGCAGTTAAATCCTTAAAGCAAGACTGCACTTATACAGCAGATTTAAGAAGATTAAAAAACCTCCAAAATGTTTTTACATTCTGGGGGTTTTTCTTTTAATATCAGATGTATAAAAGTATAAAAAATTGGGGTCGTCATGCAGCAGACAGCAGACGGTATTCGTGTCAGTGAGCCATTATTTCCAGCTGCTTCAAGTTTTTCGACTGAAGTCACGCCTTCGGTCAGACCGAAATACCAGCGTTATGGATTCAGATTTCATGGCAGTGCATCCGAATATTTTGGTATCTGGATGGTGAATCTGATGCTGACTATAGTGACATTGACCTTGTACAGCCCTTGGGCCAAAGCACGCCGTATGCGTTATTTCTACGGCAATACCCAATTTTTAAAACATCGCTTCGACTTTGTGGCCATGCCGAGCCGGATCCTGCTGGGTCGTCTGTTTGCACTGGAACTATATCTGGTTACCGTCGTACTGACCAACTATTCAATCCTTGCTACCAGCTCTTTATTGATGGTCGCTGCGCTGTGTTTGCCCTGGCTCATTCGGATGACCCTGAAATTCAAGGCCCGAAATAGCAAATATGGCAATGTGCGCTTTTATTTTAATGGCAGCAACCGCGAGGCTTACAGGGTCTTATTTCTGGCCATCCTGATCAATATCTTTACTTTGCTGCTGTTTAGTCCGGTGATGATCTGGCTCTACAAACGCTATTGCTTTAATCATTTATCGATTGGTCAGCTGCAATTCAAGCTGAATATTAACTGGTCCAAGTTTATGTCTGCCGTTTATCTGCCCTTGAGTCTTTGCCTGCTGGTTGGTATTGGCTTGCAGCAGTGGTGTACTGGGTAGACCGGATAGGGACCAATTTGTTTAGTCTGGGTTTACTGCTTAGCTATCTGCTTTGCCTGGCGCTGGTCTGGCCGGTCATTTCTGCACGTTTATATATCATTACATGGAATCATGTGGAGCTTGGTCAAAGTTACTTCAAAACACGGGTAAGCACCTGGCGTTATAGCTGGATTGTGCTGAGCAACTGGATGGTACGTGTTCTTAGTCTGGGCTTAATGACGCCTTGGGCTGCCATCCGTTTATATGAATATCAGTTGAACCATCTGGAACTCTATGTAGCAGAAGATGAAGCTAATCTTGAGCATATCTTGCAACCTGACCCGAGTGCTTTGGCTGATGAAATCCTGGACGTATTTGATTTCGATGCATCGCTATAGGAGTAAATGTGATGAAACGACCTGTCGAAGTTAAGTTTTATGACGGAATTCTCGCTGAAGCCCGCCGTGCCTGGATTGTACCGGATCAGCAACAAGGGATTGCCCTGAAACTTGATGAGGATGTTCCAGCACAAGTTAGCGATGCAGATTTTTATTTTGCTTATCCGGACATGGCCTACATTGGGGGTGTCGGTGGTCGTAAACCGATTATTGAGCTATCTGAAGAACGTCGGATTGAGTTTTTAAGCAAAGCGCCGCATTGGCTCGGGATTAAACATAAAGATATTTATCATGCGATCTGGAAATTTGAACGTTCACCAATCCTGATTTTCTTTTCCATGATCATCGTGATTAGTGCAGTGATTATGATTTTAAAATGGGGGATTCCTTATAGCGCCAAACAGCTGGCAAAACTCCTTCCGGAGCAGACTCTGGTTGAAGTAGGCAACCGGACAGAGCAGCAGTTAATTGCCCAGACCCAACCAAGTACACTACCGGAAGAACAGCAGATGCGATTAAAAACTTTGTATGAACAAAAGATTGCTGTAGGAAAACCTGCAAAAATTATTTTCCGTCAAGGTGGATCAAGCATGGGCATGAATGCCGCAGCCATCCCGAATAACACCATTATTGTGACCGATGAACTGGTGAAAATCAGCGGCACCGATGAGGAAGTCCTTGCCGTACTGGCCCATGAACAAGGCCATCTGGTACAGAAGCACAGCATGCAAAAAGTGATTTCCAATCTGGGGGCGGCGGGACTGTTTGCCTTGGTGACCGGAGATTTAAGTGATGTGGTCACAGCCTCTGTAGTCGTGTTGACTGATGCTGGATACTCACAAGCGATTGAACTGGATGCCGATGACTATGCCATGCAGCATTTGCATCAACAGCAGATTTCCAGTATTCACTTGTCTAACTTTTTGCAGCGGGTGGAAAATGCCAGAATACTGGCAGAGGAATCGCAAACCATAAAAATGAAAAATTTCACTCTCAATATCGATGGAAAAGACCGACACCTGACAGAAACCGAACTGAAATGGATTCGCCTGATCGGGAAGTTTAAAAAATATCTGAAATCTCACCCCGAACTGGATAAAAGAATTGAGCGTATTCATGCCTTTAATGAACAGGCGAATCATCGTATCTAGTTTCTGATCATTACTATGCTTTGATTATCAAGGCTTTTTAGTCCCTATCTTTGCCAGTTAGCAGTCAGATTTTCCTGTCCCATACGGATCAGATGATCCAGTACTACATTTTCAAGTTTATTCAGGTCAGTGGATTCATCATTACTTTGAATCGTTACGGTAATATGATCTGCCTCGGGTGTCAGACTTACTTCTGCACCTGGAAAATGAATCAGGAAATTTTGTTCGGTTTCATCAATATTAAATTTATGTGTCCAGTGATTGGCCAGGCGTTTGGCAATTCGTGAAGCTTGATGCGTCTGGATATGGGCAATACTTTTCATCAGTTTTCTACACTATTCATCATTATCCTGCACTTTAAACCAAGCGGTGATGCTGTCATAACCCTCAAAGCGTTACACAGCGTTTTAATCTTGCAACATCGAATCACAGTAGCCGGAGCGGATTTGATATAATAGGAAAAATCCAATTTCAACAAGCCAGGTTCTCCCATGTCCAAGCCTTATTTAATTGCCCCTTCTATTTTATCTGCTGACTTTGCCCGTTTAGGTGAAGAAGTCGAGAACGTGTTGGAAGCAGGTGCAGACGTTGTCCATTTTGATGTCATGGACAACCATTATGTACCGAACCTGACTTTTGGTGCAGGTGTTTGCAAGGCCTTAAAAAATTATGGGATCAAGGCGCCAATTGATGTGCATTTGATGGTCAAACCTGTGGATCGCATGATCGGGGATTTCCTTGAAGCGGGTGCTGATATCATTACTTTTCATCCAGAAGCTTCTGATCATATTGACCGTTCTTTACAGTTGATCAAATCAGGTGGTGCAAAAGCGGGGCTGGTATTTAATCCGGCAACACCATTGCATTACTTGGATTATGTGCTGGATAAAGTCGATCAAATCCTGCTCATGAGCGTGAACCCGGGCTTTGGCGGACAGAAATTTATTCCAATGACTTTGGATAAATTGCGTCAGGCACGCAAACTGATTGATGCTTCAGGTCGTGATATTCGTTTGGAAGTTGATGGCGGCGTTACGCCAAGCAATATTCGTGAAATTGCCGAAGCGGGTGCCGATATGTTTGTGGCGGGTTCAGCTATTTTTGGTAAGCCGGATTATAAAGCTGTGATTGATGAAATGCGTGCGGAATTAGCGAGAGTAGGGCAGGTTCAACTCTAATCGTTAAAAACTCATAAGTGCATAAATATGTGGATAACTTTATGGATAAGTGTGTAGATATCTATGTTGATAACCATATGGATATGTTGCATAAAATGTAATCGTTTGTAGCTTGATTGATTGCGATTTAGACAAAATTTGTATAAAAAGAACTCAAATTGGGTTCTTTTTTATTGTTTATAACCCTTGTGTTCGGTGGTTGTTTATTCACCATAGGTTGATAATGGAACCAGGCAAAAAGTGATCAATGTGTCGTATATTTGTGTTTCATTATGTAATTTCTCCAGACAAAGTTTAAATTTAATTGATGTGTATAACTTAATATTCTGAGTCCATTCTCATGTAATTGTTGTGAATGAATTGCCCGATTATTAGAACTATTTCTGACTTGGCATTTTCAACATCTACCATAACCAGAGTAGCCATGAATGTCGTGGAGATTTGAGTAAGGCAAAGTTAAGTTGTATCTCGATAAGTCATTTTTTGTAAAAATAGCCAGATTACTGCAATGTGGTTTTATAAAATTTTTACACCTAGGAGGAACGACCTCCCTTGTGAATTGCGTGTCGGAATTTACAGGAAAAATCGTCAGGATGGCCTGATTCTTATATAAAAAGAGGAGGGCTGCATGGCCTGGATCGTACTTATTCTTGCGGGTATTTTTGAAATCGTGTGGGCATATTCGATGAAGCTGTCCGAAGGATTTACTCGTTTAACCCCCAGTATCATTACTATTGTTTTCATGGTACTGAGTTTTGCTTTGCTGGCTTATGCGATGCGTACTTTGCCGCTAGGTACAGCCTATACGATCTGGACCGGGATTGGTGCAGTGGGTTCATTTCTCATCGGTATTTGGGTTCTGGGTGAACCTGCTACAGCATTGCGTATGCTGGCTGCCGTACTCATCATTTCCGGTCTGGTACTGATGAAAGTATCCTCTTCATAATTTGTTTCTGTCTGTCTCGGTGAACTGGGTTAATATAGAAAATGAACTCCAGTGATTGGGACAGGGCACCATCATGAACTTAAGTTATCTTTATATGGACTCGCCTGTAGGTCAGCTACAGCTGGTCGCGAATGAAACCGCGCTGGTAGCCGTGCTTTGGGATTGTGAACAGCCGAATCGGGTGAAACTGGCGACCTTGGTTGAAGATCCGCGACATCCGGTCTTGATTGAAACCAGACGCCAGCTCCAAGAATATTTTGCCGGTCAGCGCAATGTTTTTGACCTGCCTTTGGACTTTGCCGGTACTGATTTTCAGAAAAAAGTTTGGCAGGCGCTACTGAATATTCCCTACGGACAGACCCGAAGCTATCGTGACATTGCTGAACAGGTGGGTAATATCAAGGCAGTACGCGCCGTGGGTGCAGCCAATGGCAAAAACCCGATTTCGATTATTGCACCCTGTCATCGGGTGATTGGTCGCAGTGGCAAGCTGGTAGGATTTGCCGGTGGTTTGGATAAAAAAGAAATCCTGTTAAATATTGAGCGAACGCATTAATATTTAAACACTTAAAACAAATGAAAATTAGAATATGGAACATTCTACCATACAGCTATTAAGTCCATTTTGGTCCAGCTTAGGGTGGATTCTTCTGCTTTTCTTTGGCGTGATGATTTTTAAATTATTCAAGCCATTTTTAAAAGGGAAATTAGGAGAATTTGCGGTTGCTGCCCATGTCAAACTGTATTTAAAAGATCTTCAATATATTCTGCTCAATGATTTGACTCTTCCAGACGGGACAGGCGCGACCACGCAGATCGATCATCTGTTATTAAGTCCTTACGGAATATTTGTGATTGAGACTAAAAACTATAAAGGCTGGATATTTGGAAACGAGCGACAAAAAACCTGGACCCAGAAAATCTATAAAAACAGTTATAAATTTCAGAATCCGATTCATCAGAACTATAAGCACATCAAAGTATTGGAGCAGCTACTGGCAGATATTGTGGAACCAGACCTTTTGCATTCTGTGATTGTATTTATGCCGGATGCTGTGTTTAAAACACCGATGCCAAATCATGTATTTCGGGGTGCAGGCTGGATCGACTATGTGAAAAGTTTTGATCAGCAGATGATTTCTGAAACGAAATTAAAACGGATACAACTGCGGTTAGAAAAAGAAGTTTTAGAAAAATCCTGGAAAACTAATCGGGAACACGTAGAAAATTTAAAGCAGCATAAGCAGTCATAAGTTTTTTACGGACTCATAAAAAAAGCCTGTGAATCATTCAAAGGCTTTTTGGTTTTAAATATTTGAAGCTTTCAGTTTTTCGGTAATCTCGGCCAGAACTTTAATCCGTTTCACTTCGTCCCATAAGGCTTTGGCTTCAGGATAATGTTTCGACATCATGCCCAGCCATTGCTTGTAACGGCCGACCATCCCGATCTCAGTTTTGGCTGGGCCGTTGATAAAACGAATTTGTAGTTGCAGTAGTTCATTCCAGTTCATCAAAGGTGCATCCGAGTTTTGACGGATACATTGGGTCAGGTCGGGTGTAGTCACTGCACCACGGCCAATCATCAGATCTTCGCAACCGGATTCCAGACGGCACTGTTTGGCATCGGCATTGTTCCAGATTTCACCATTGGCGATCACATTGATCTTAAGTGTCTCACGAATCGGTTGTAGCTGGTCCCAGAATGCGGGCGGAGTATAGCCATCGGCTTTGGTGCGCGCATGCACGGTAACCCATGCTGCTCCTGCATCTTCAATGGCATGGGCATTTTCCAGCATGAAATTACGGTCCATATAACCCAGACGCATTTTGGCGGAAACCGGAATATGCGCAGGCACTGCATCACGCACGGCTTTAACCAGCTCATGCACGACTTCGGGTTCATCGAGCAGGACTGAACCACCACGATGACGGTTCACGGTTTTGGCCGGACAGCCAAAATTCATGTCAATTGCCGGTGCGCCCATGGCTGCCACTTTGGCGGCATTCGCTGCTAGCATCTCCGGATTATTTCCTAAGAATTGGACATGTACCGGTGTACCTGCCGCCGTCTTGCCATCATTCAACAGTTCCGGGCAGTAAGTATGATAAATATGATCGGGCAGAAGGGAATCGGTGACACGGATAAACTCGGTCACACACCAGTCAAAGCTACCTACGGATGTCAGCACATCACGCATAATCGGATCGGTTAAGCCTTCCATGGGAGCAAGCACAAGTTTCAACGGTGCACACCTGTAAATTTAAAACGGTGTTATACGTTTTTTTAGGCAGCCTGTCTAGGCTGGATCGGAATTGAATGATGAGTACCTGAAAATTGAACTTTTTGGGCTGATATAAAAAGGCCTTTAATGTGGATTAAAGGCCTTTAAAAGTGAAGCTTAGGATGATTTAGCGATATCCAGCCATTTTAATCAGCCAGTTTCTCGACTTTCATACTCTCACGATAATACTGACAGCCCTTGTACAACAGGAAGCAACCAATCAATCCGGCAATCGCATTGACGATCGAGATCGAGTTACCAACCATTAAGGTATTCTGGAAATATTTATCCGTGATTAATGCCACAGCGGTGGTTCCGACGCCTAAGGCAATCAGGTTTGAAACCAGCAGGAACTTGGCAGATACCTGTGCGCGTAGCTGGTTTGGTGTCAGCATTTGCGTAGCAGCAGCCGATGCAGGAATCGGGAAAGTGGAGAAGAACATCGCCACAAAAATCAGCGCAAATGAAAGCTGCATATTATCGACCTGAGTGAACAGCACACTCGGAATAATCAGCGCTGCACAGCCAATCGCACCGGTACGAATTGCAGCATCGCTATAGCCACGTTTCGAGAAGAAGTCGATCAACCAGCCACAGAATAAGGCACCCGAAGTATTCGCGACTAGAATAATCGTACCGAGGATATAACCGGTTTGACTCGCATCCAGACCGAAATTACGCATGTAATAGGCAGGTGCCCAGCCCAGCAGCGAATACAGCATCATGGTGTAAAAAGAAAAGCCAATAAAATGACAGAAGAAGGTCTTTTTATGTGTCTTGATAAAACCAATCGAATTTTTGAAAGAGGCTTTAATGACCTGGCCATCCTGATCGACTTTCATACCCTTACGTGCAGGTTCACGCACCGTCAGCACCATGAGTAGGGCTAGTAATACGCCTGGAAGACCCACAATCATAAAGGTAAGTTGCCAGGTTTTCACTTCACCAATGAGGGGTAAGGCTACGAAGCTGACATCTTTTAGCAGGCCAATCACATAGCCGCCAATCAGGAAAGCTAGGCCCGAACCAATAAAGGCACCAATCGCATATACACCGAGTGCACGGCCTAATTTATCTTTCGGAAATAAATCGGCAACGATTGAATAAAAGGCAGGGGAAAGCGCAGCTTCACCGGCACCCACACTCAGACGTGCAATAAACATTTGAATAAAGTTTTTACTGAGGCCACAAGCCGCTGTAGCGAGACTCCAGAATGCAATCCCGGTTGCAATAATTTTAATCCGTGACTTTTGATCCGCCAATGCGGCAATGGGCAAGCCCATAATGGCATAAAATAAGGAGAAGGCCAGACCCTGTAACAGACTAAACTGAGTATCGCTCAGCATTAAATCGGCTTTAATCGGTTCAATCATGAGCGATAAAATTTGACGGTCTACAAATGACAGAATGTAAGCCACCATACAAATGACCACCACATACCATTGATAGGTGCTGCTTTCCGGTGGCGGTTCAATCTGTTCAGACAGCGGCACAGCCGTTTCTGTCGGTGTAGGCTCAAAATTTTGATTTGTTGGTTGAATCGTCCTTTCAACCATTTCTAGGTTCAGCGATTTATCATTCATCATGCAACATCCTGTGCTGATCGTTTGAGATATTTATTTGATACTTTTAATATGCTTGTTATTTTTATATTGTATCGTATTTAATTAATCTAGAGCCTAAATAGAGAGACGTCAATCTTTTTTAAAAATAGATACAAATAATTTTTAAAGGCAAAAAAAAAGGAATCATAATGATTCCTTTTTTTGAGTTTAAATTTTTAGCCACGCTCAACCAGCGTTAAAATATCGTAGGTTGCAACCAGTTCATTGCGTTGGTTTTTTACTTTAATATCCCAGACCACGACACCATGTGGCTTCTGTGCCGGATCGCGCAGTGCTTTTGGAGTTTTCTGCTTACAGGTCAGTTCTACCTGAATGGTATCGCCAATTTTCACCGGTTCTACAAAGCGCAAGTTGTCCATGCCATAGTTGGCAATGACTGGGCCCTGGGCGGCATCAACGAATAAACCGGCTGCGGCAGACACCACGAAATAGCCATGTGCCACACGTTCACCAAACAGGGATTCTGCTGCAGCAATCTTGTCCATATGCGCATAGAAGTGATCACCGCTCAGGCAGCCGAAATTCACCAGATCCGCTTCGGTCACGCTACGTCGTGCAGTCAGTAAACGCTCGCCTATACGCAATTCATCAAATGATTTTTTAAAAGGATGCACGCGGTCTTCAAAGACTTGAGCTCCAGCCGTCCAGCTATGGCCGACCTGAGTCATGGCATTTGGCGAGCCTTGAATCGCAGTACGTTGCATATAATGTTTGACTGCACGCAAGCCGCCGAGTTCTTCACCGCCACCGGCACGTCCCGGTCCACCATGAACCAGTAAAGGTAATGGAGAGCCATGTCCGGTACTTTCTTTGGCACTTTCTGCATCCAGAATATGGACACGGCCATGCCATGGCGCAATTTTGCTCAGCAGTTGTTCAATATTTTCATCAGTATTGCGTACGATAGATGCCACTAAGCTACCTTCGCCACGTGCCACCAAGTCAGCCAGCTGAGCCAGGTCAGTATATGGCATTAAAGTCACTACAGGTCCAAAGGCTTCAATCTTATGAATATTTTCTGCCTGATCCGGTGCTTTGCAGACCAATACGGTTGGTGGATAACATGCGGATTTCTCTGTATTTTGTACTTGAATCCTAAAGTCCTGACGCAAGTGGCTACCGAATACGATTTCTGCATTTTGACTGAGCTGTTCAACTTTTGCAGCGACATCATGTTTCTGTTTGACGCTGGCCAAAGCACCCATCGTCACGCCTTCCTGAGCCGGATCGCCCACGACCACTTTTTTTAGTTTTTCAATCAGACGACTTTGTACTGTATCCAATAGCTCGGCTGGCACAAAAGCACGACGAATGGCAGTACATTTTTGTCCAGCTTTGGTGGTTATTTCACGGAAAACTTCACGCACAAATAAATCAATCGTTTCATCATTGGCTTGCGCCGTCAAAATCGCACTGTTGACCGAGTCTGCTTCCATGGTGAACGGAATCGAGTAGGCATTTAAATGTGGATGCGAACGCAGTTTTTGCCCTGTTGAAGCAGAACCGGTAAAAGTGACCGTATCTTGAGGATTTAAATGATCAAATAAATCATAGATCTGTCCGCAAATAAGCTGCAGTGAACCTTCTGGCAAGAAACCGCTTTCATGAATAGCTTTGACCACGGCATGGGTCAGCTCGGCACCTTCGGTCGCCGGTTTGACAATACAGGGTACGCCCGCCAGTAGCGTCGGTGCGATTTTCTCCAGCATGCCCCAGATTGGAAAGTTAAAGGCATTGATATGCACGGCTACACCGGCTTTAGGCGTCAGAATATGTTTCGCGCCAAAGCTACCTTGCTTAGAAAGAGGAATCCAGGCATCTTCGACCAACGCTGTTTCATCACTCAGTTCACGACGCACCAAACTCGAATAGGCATATAAGGTGCCAATCCCGCCTTCAATATCAATCCAGGCATCTTTACGGGTACAGCCGGTTACTTTGGCAAGCTCATAAAAGTCTTCTTTGCGTTCCATCAAATACTGTGCCACTTGCTTCAGTGCATTGGCACGTTGATGAAACGTCCATGTGGCGATAGTCGCGCCTTTTTGTTTGGCATACTTCACCACGGCTTGGGTATCGATGCCCTGACTGCCGACCTGATAAACCGCTTCACCGCTAATGGCATGATAAACCGTACGTAAATCGGCTTGCGCTTTGTATTCCTGGCCGTACACCAGTGAAGATAAGCTTTTGATGGCAATAGGATTATGGGTTGATTCAGTATCTTGATAATCCATTGTGCTTGAGCTGCTGTCTAACTCTAACATTGTAAAAACTCCATTTATGATACGTTTTGAGATGTATTTTAATTTTGATGTTTCATAATTTGTGTTGAAAAATTGAAAATGTCAATCATAAATCTGTGTTTAAAAATGCGTAACAATAAAATAAAAAATATTAAATTATATAAAACAAATATTTAGTAAAAATAAGGGATAAAAATTAAATGATACCAATAAATAGATATTGATTTTAATTGCGTATCGTTTTAATTTGAATGTATCAACACTTGGGATAAGTGAGGGAACAATGAATAATCAACAACAAATCTTCGATCAAAAGATTGAAAAGGATATTTCCATCGAGCCGAAGGACTGGATGCCGGATGCTTATCGTAAGACCTTGATTCGTCAGATTGGTCAGCATGCACACTCTGAAGTGGTGGGCATGTTGCCGGAAGGCAACTGGATTACCCGTGCACCGACCTTGAAGCGTAAAGCTGTGCTGATGGCAAAAGTTCAGGACGAAGCCGGTCATGCTTTGTATCTGTACAGTGCTGCAGAAACCTTGGGGGCGGATCGTGACGACATGATGGATAAGCTGATTGCCGGTCGCATGAAATATTCATCCATTTTTAACTATCCAACTCTGAGCTGGGCCGATGTTGCAGCGATTGGCTGGCTGGTGGATGGTGCAGCAATTGTCAATCAGGTTGCGTTGTGCCGTACGTCTTATGGTCCTTATGCCCGCGCTATGGTGCGCGTCTGCAAGGAAGAAAGTTTCCATCAGCGTCAGGGCTTTGAAGCCATGATGGAACTGGCCAATGGTACGCCGGAACAAAAGCAGATGGCACAGGATGCCGTGAACCGTTTTTGGTGGCCGGCACTGATGATGTTTGGTCCAAGTGATGATAATTCACCGAACAGTGCACAAAGTATGCAGTGGAAAATTAAATTATTCAGCAACGATGAGCTACGTCAGAAATTTGTCGATAACACCGTGTCGCAAGTTTTACAGCTGGGTTTAACCGTTCCCGATCCAGACCTTAAATTCAATGAAGCCACCGGACATTATGAATTTGGTGAAATCAATTGGGATGAGTTTTTTGCGATTCTTGCAGGCAAGGGACCGTGTAACCATGAGCGTATTGAAGCACGCCGCAAAGCTTGGGAAGGCGGCAAGTGGGTACGTGATTCAGCAGCCGTCTATGCGCAGAAACAGCAGCAACAGTCAGCAGCACAAAAAGTTGCTTAAAAAATAGTTTGATCAATATAAGGAAATTTGCTCATGAATAACAAAAATAACTGGTCACTTTATGAAGTGTTTGTGCGTAGTAAACAGGGTCTGAGTCACCGTCATGTCGGCAGCCTGCGTGCGCCGGATGAGGAAGTCGCACTACAAAATGCCCGCGATGTATATACCCGCCGCAATGAAGGGATCAGTATCTGGGTGGTGAAATCTGAATTGATTACCTCTTCCCAGCCAGATGAAAAAGCAGAGTTTTTTGAACCCGCTTTGGACAAGGTTTATCGTCATCCAACCTTTTATAACATTCCAGCTGGCATCGAGCACATGTAAAGGGAAAGGTGAAGATTATGACAAATCAAGTATTGGCAGAATTTCTTTTACATGTGGGTGACAGTCAACTGATCCTGTCTCATCGTTTGGCAGAGTGGTGTGGTCATGCACCTGAACTGGAGCTGGATATTGCCTTAGCCAATATTGGACTGGATTTATTGGGTCAGGCACGTACTGCCCTCAGTCTGGCGGGTGAAGTGGAAGGACAGGGTCGTGATGAAGACAAGCTGGCTTATTTCCGCACCGAGCGTGAATACCGTAATTTGCTGCTGTGCGAACAGCCGAATGGTGATTTTGCCCAGACTTTGGTACGCCAGTGGTTGATGGATCACTACCACGCTTTATTGTTTAGCGCCTTAAGTCAAAGTCAGCATGCTGAGTTGGCGGCTTTTGCAGTGAAATCACTCAAAGAAGTGAAATATCACCAGCGTTTTTCCACCACCTGGATGGAACGCTTAAGTTTAGGTACCGCAGAAGCGCATGAAAAAACCCAGCAAGGTTTAAACCAGTTATGGCGTTTTACCGAGGAACTTTTTGTCCTGACGGCTGATGAAAGACAGCTGGTTGATAGCGGTGTCATTCCAGATATTGAAAATTTAAAAGCCCAGTGGCTGGAGACCATTACATCCGAGTTAGCGCGATTTGAATTAAGCCTGCCAGAGCTAGGCGCTTATCGCAGTGGGGCTAAACAGGGTTTACATACAGAACATCTCGGTTTTGTTTTGGCTGAACTGCAATACATGCAGCGCTCATATCCAAACATGAACTGGTAATTCGGCACAATCACAGGGAGTGAGTCGCATGAATCTGATTCGACACGTAGAAGATCAATGTTGGGACGTTTTACAGCAGGTTTCTGATCCAGAGATTCCAGTATTGTCAGTGATTGATCTGGGTATGATTCGTGGCGTCGAGCTGAATCAGCAGGATGAAATTGTGGTGCGACTCACGCCGACCTATAGCGGCTGTCCGGCCACGGATTTATTAAAAGCAGAAATTACCCAGGCTTTCGAGGCCAATGGTTTGACGCCGGTCAAAGTCATTGTGGACCTGTCTCAAGCCTGGACCACGGACTGGATGAGTGAATCGGGCAAACACAAATTACAGCAATATGGTATTGCCCCGCCGCAAGGCCAGTCACATAGCTGTGGTACGCATGTGGCATTGACCGATGGCATCACCTGTCCACAGTGCTTAAGTAACAACAGCAAATTATTAAGTGAATTCGGTTCGACCGCCTGTAAAGCTTTATATCAATGTCGGGACTGCTTAGAAACTTTTGACTATTTCAAATGTATTTGATTGTAACGATTGCGCGGTGGGCAGGGTAAACCAATAACAAGCCTGAACACCGCCACCTAAAAGAAGGATTTTGCCATGAGCCAATTTATACCATTAACCATTAAATCGATTCAGCCACAAACCGAGCAAGCGATCTGCATTGCCTTTGATCTCTCGCCTGAGCAGTTGGATACTTTTCAATATCAGCCGGGTCAGCACCTCACCATTCGTCATTTAACTGATGACGGCGAGCTGCGCCGCTGCTACTCGATCTGCAGTGATACTCAGGAAGACATGAGCATTGCGATTAAAAAAATTGATCAGGGTCAGTTTTCAACCTGGGCCAATGCGCATCTCAAAGCGGGCGATGTACTAGAAGTCATGCCACCGCAAGGGGTGTTCTTTCAGAAAGCCGCCAAGGCTGGTGGCCAGAATTATCTAGGATTTGCAGCAGGCAGTGGCATTACGCCAATTTTATCGATTGTAAAGTCGGTGTTGAACCGTCAAGCGGAAGCAACATTCACTCTGGTATATGGCAACCGCTCCTGGAAACAGACCATGTTCTCTGAACAGATCATGGACTTGAAAGACCGTTTTAAGGAACGTCTGCAACTGGTAAATATTTTTTCACGTGAACTGAATGACAGTGACATCTTTAATGGTCGGATTGATGCAGACAAATTGCAGCAGTTATTTCAGGCCAATCTGATTTCTGCCGAAGCAGATCACTGTTTCGCTTGCGGTCCTGAAGAAATGATGACAGCAGTCGAAACGGTATTACCGACTTGGGGCATTCAACGCAGCAAGATTCATACGGAACGCTTCAATACGGGTACTGCACCGAAAGCAACCGCCCAGCAGATGGAAAGCCGCAGCGAAGAACGCGTCAATATCATCCTCGATGGTCGCGAGCTGATTGTTGAAGTCTCTAAGCAGGATGACAGTATTTTAGATGCTGCGCTACGTGCCGGAGCCGACCTGCCATATGCCTGTAAGGGCGGCGTTTGTGCCACCTGTAAATGTAAGGTGTTAGAGGGACAGGTTGAAATGGCGGTGAATTACAGTCTGGAAGAAGATGAAATTCAGAAAGGCTATGTGCTCAGTTGTCAGGCACGTCCAACCACGGCCAATGTCCGACTCAGTTTTGATGAATAAAAGCTGAATTTACAGCACCGCGAGCATAGCAGGAGTTCAAGGATGACCTACATTAAAACCAGCTCACCCAAGCCGGGTGTGGTACTGATCGAGCTAAATCGTCCAGAAAAGCGCAATGCTTTAAACAATGCTACCTTGCAAAACATTGCAGCCTGTCTACAGGACTTGGAAACAGATGCTGCTGTGAAAGCCGTGGTCATCACCGGAAATACGCAATGCTTTGCTGCCGGTGCTGATTTAAATGAGCTGGCGCAGTTAGATGTGGTCAGCATCCAGCAAGACCAACGCCCACTGCTCTGGAAAAAAATTGATGAATTTTCCAAGCCTTTAATCATGGCCGTAAATGGTTATGCTTTTGGTGCAGGTTTCGAGTTGGCTTTGCATGGTGACATGGTGCTGACCGGAGAAAATGCCCAGTTTGCCTTGCCTGAAATCGGTTTAGGTATGTTGCCGGGTGCCGGTGGAACCCAGCGTCTGGCCCGTCTGGTCGGTCAGCAATTAACGATGCGCTGGGCCATGACTGGTGAAATGATTTCGGCACAAACAGCCTTGCAACATGGCATTAGTAGCCAGGTTTGTCCGGCAGGATTGACCGTGCAATACGCACTGGAACTGGCAGAAAAAATTGCCAAGCAGGCACCGCTGGCCATTCGTGCCATCAAGCAATCTTTAAAGTCGATTCATGAAGTGACTTTAAGTCAGGGACTGAAACTTGAACGTCAACATTTTGTCTGGCTGGCGGCGACCCAAGATCGCCAGGAAGGCATCAATGCATTTTTAGAAAAAAGAAAACCAGAATTTAGAGGTGTGTAATGGATTATCAAACAATTATTGTCGAAGAAAAAAATGCAGTGGGCTACCTGACCTTTAACCGTCCAAAACAGCTCAACAGTTTTAATGAAACCATGCATCAGGAAGTCTCTAAAGTCATCAAGGCCTGGGCCAAAGACAGCCAGATTCGTGCCGTAGTGATTTCAGCAGAAGGTCGTGGTTTCTGTGCTGGTCAGGATCTGAATGATCGTGTGGTCGATCCGAATGCCGATGCACCGGACTTAGGCCTGTCGATTGAAAAATACTACAACCCTTTGATCAAGCTGATTACCGAAATGCCTAAACCCGTGATTTGTGCGGTGAATGGTGTGGCAGCAGGGGCAGGCGCCAATATTGCCCTGGCGTGTGACATTGTGGTGGCAGCAAAATCAGCCTCATTTATTCAAGCCTTCTGCCGTCTTGGCTTAGTCCCAGATTCAGGCGGTACCTGGTTCCTGCCGCGTCTGGTCGGCCGTGCCCAAGCGATGGGTCTTGCCATGCTTGGCGATAAAATTCCGGCTGAGCGCGCAGTACAACTCGGCATGATCTGGCAAGTGGTTGAAGATGAGCAATTGCAGGCAGAAGCGAAAAAACTGGCAGAGCATCTGGCGCAGCAACCGACCTATGGTCTGTCCCTGATCAAAAAAGCCATTCATGCCGCAGCAGAAAACAATTTGGATGAGCAGCTCATTCTGGAACGTGACCTGCAACGTCTGGCTGGACGTTCAAGCGATTATAAGGAAGGTGTACAAGCCTTTATGCAGAAGCGTACCCCTGAATATAAAGGATGCTAAATCATGCAACAGATCAATTTGGAACAAGTCAAAGTTGCTGTGGTCGGTGCTGGAACCATGGGGATTGGCATTGCACAACTGGCAGCCATGCACGGGCATCCGACCTATGTGTTTGATCTCGATCGCAGCAAAGTTCAGAGTGCCTTGACTGCTTTAGAGGCGCAGCTGAGCAAGCGCGTACAAAATGGCAAAATGACCCAGCAATTGCTGGAGAGTACCTTCGCCAATCTGATTGTGGCAGAGGACATTCAGCAGATTGCCGATGCGGGCTTAATTATTGAAGCCATTGTTGAAAAGAAAGAAGTCAAACAAAACCTGTTTCAACAGCTGGCTGCCATTTGCCCGGA
This sequence comes from Acinetobacter sp. L-24, assembly GCF_056857555.1. Next base: position 40,473 of record NZ_JBSXNI010000027.1, read on the forward strand.
ACAGACGATTTTTGCGTCTAATACTTCTTCAATTTCCATTACCGCAATTGCCTCGGCGATTCCACATCCCGAGCGAGTGATTGGTCTGCATTTCTTTAATCCGGCGCCGGTGATGAAACTGGTCGAGATTATCCGCGGACTGAAAACCTCAGAAACTATTGCAGATGCTGTATTTGAGCTAATGAAGGGCTGGAACAAAGTTCCAGTCAGAGCCAAATCGACGCCCGGTTTTATCGTCAATCGTGTCGCGCGACCTTATTATGCCGAAGCCTTTCGCGCCTTGCAGGAAAATGCTACCACCCCGGAACAGCTCGATTACATCATGCGCGAATGTGGCCGTTTTGCCATGGGACCGTGTGAACTCACCGACCTGATTGGTCAGGATGTGAATTTCTCGGTCACGCAAAGTGTCTATCAGGAATTTTTCTATGAGCCACGCTACCGCCCATCCTTGATTCAAAAAGAGCTGGTCGATGCCGGCTGTTATGGCCGCAAGTCCGGTCAGGGTTTTTATGATTATACGCAGTCCCAGCCTGCACCTGTATATGAATTGCCAGTGTGTTATGCCAAGTCGCTGAATAAGCTCAAAGTCACTATAAAAGGTGAATGGCTGCATTCAGCAGCACTGATTGAACGTTTAAAACAGGCCTCTCATGTGGAGCTGAGTTTTCAGGCGGCAGAACAGAATGAAATCCTGATTGGTGATCTTTCCCTGCGATTATCGCTCGGCGAGTCGGTTGAACTGGCTTATCCGCATGAGCCTGTGGTGTTGATGGATTGGCATGCAGATTGGACAAATGCTCAGGCGATTCCAGTCGTTGCATCACTGGCGTGTAGTGCTGAACAGTGCCAGGCAGTAGAGCTATTCCTCATAGGTATGGATATGATACCTATTTGGTCTAAGGATCATCCCGGTCTTTATGTTATACGTAGTATTGCCATGTTGGTGAATGAAGCCTGTGAAGCAGTATTGCATGATATTGCATCAGAACAAGATATTGATTCTGCTATGAAATATGGCGTTAATTATCCTTGTGGTCCATTCGAATGGGCAGATAAAATTGGATATTACACAATTTTAAAAATTTTAGAAAATATGTATCGTATTTATGGTGAAGACCGCTATAGAACTAGTATATATTTAGCAAAGAAAGCGGTGCAGGGACATGCACAGAAAACTCAGCAGCAACCATTACGCGTTGCTGGCTAAAAGGAAGAATCATGGAACAGGTTTTATATTTTTGATGGAATTCGCACCTCGATCGGACGCTATGCCGGCGGACTGAGCAGCATTCGTGCTGATGATCTGGCAGCGCTACCGATTCAATATCTGAAAGATCAGCATCCTGCCTTGCCATGGGCAGAACTGGATGAAGTGATCTTGGGCTGTGCCAATCAGGCCGGTGAAGATAACCGCAACGTGGCGCGTATGGCTGCTTTACTCGCAGGGTTGCCTGAATCTGTTCCAGCGCTCACCGTGAACCGCTTATGTGCTTCAGGTCTGGATGCCATTGGACTGGGAGCACGTGCTATCAAATCGGGTGAAGCACAATTTGTTTTGGCGGGTGGCGTAGAATCCATGAGCCGAGCGCCTTTCGTGCAATCCAAACCTACGACTGCCTTTAGCCGTACCCCTGAAATTTATGACACCACCATTGGCTGGCGTTTTATCAACCCAAAATTTAAAGCACAGTTTGGCGTTGACAGCATGCCGGAAACGGCCGAAAACGTCGCTGAAAAGTATCAGATTAGCCGTGCAGACCAGGACCTGTTTGCGTATCACAGCCAACAGAAAACCGCAGTAGCCCAGCAGAAGGGTATTTTTGCCGAAGAAATTCTGCCAGTAGAGGTCAAAGGTCCGAAGAAAAGCACTCTGACCATTTCCCAAGATGAGCATCCGCGCGCAGAGACGACGCTGGATAATCTGGCCGCCTTAAAAACCCCATTTCGTAAAGAAGGCGGCTCAGTCACCGCTGGCAATGCTTCGGGTGTCAATGACGGGGCGGCTTGCGTATTACTTGGGAATCAGCAGATTGCCGAGCAGTATGGTTTGAGCCCGAAAGCTAAAATGATCGGGATGGCCAGCGCCGGTGTCGAAGCTAAATATATGGGTATTGGGCCGGTTCCAGCGGTACAGAAAGTGCTGAAACAGACTGGCCTGAGTCTGGAGCAGATGGACGTGATTGAGCTAAATGAAGCATTTGCAGCGCAATCGCTGGCCGTGATTCGTGAACTCGGCTTGCAAGACGATGATTCCAGAATTAACCCGAATGGCGGTGCCATCGCCTTGGGTCATCCGCTGGGTATGAGTGGCACCCGTCTGGTGATCACGGCCATGAAAGAACTAAAACGCCGTAAAGGCAAATATGCACTCTGCACCATGTGTGTCGGTGTGGGTCAAGGTGTGGCACTGGTTTTAGAAAATATGGATTAAACACATCATTCAATCAATGAATTAAACCGTGGTCAGGAAGACTGCGTCAGGAGTAAGAATATGAATAACAATGCAATGGAAAAAATTGAAAAAGTATCGGTTGATGAGTTACGCAGTGTTCAGCTACAGCGTATGAAAAAGACGTTGCAACATGCTTATCAGAATAGCCCGGTTTATAAAAAGAAATTCGATGATGCTGGCGTGCATCCAGACGATTTTAACTCACTGGAAGATCTGGCCAAATACCCGTTTACCACCAAACAGGATTTACGTGATAACTATCCGTTTGGCATGTTCGCTGTGCCACAGGAACAGATTGTACGTGTGCATGCATCTTCTGGCACCACCGGTCAGCCGACCGTAGTCGGTTATACCCAAAATGATATTAATGTCTGGTCAGATGTAGTGGCGCGTTCATTACGTGCAGCCGGCTTGAGCAGTAAAGATATCATCCAGGTGTCTTATGGTTATGGTCTGTTTACGGGTGGTTTAGGTGCACATTATGGCGTTGAACGCTTGGGTGCAACGGTGATCCCAATGTCTGGCGGACAAACCGATAAACAGGCGCAACTGATTCATGATTTTAAACCGACAGCACTGATGGTTACGCCATCTTACTGCCTGAACATTATTGAAGCGCTTGAGAAGAAATTTGGCACAGCCAAAAACTGTTCGATTAAAACCGGTGTCTTTGGTGCAGAGCCATGGACCAATGAAATGCGCAAGGAAATTGAAGAGCGTTTAGGCATTGATGCGCTGGATATTTATGGTCTGTCAGAAGTGATGGGGCCGGGCGTAGCGATGGAATGTCTGGAATCCAAAGATGGCCCAACCATCTGGGAAGATCATTTCTATCCTGAAATTATCCATCCGGAAACTGGCGAAGTGCTGCCAGATGGCGAACTGGGTGAACTGGTCTTTACCACAATTACTAAAGAAGGCATGCCGGTAATCCGTTACCGTACCCGTGACCTGACCCGTTTATTGCCAGGCACGGCACGCACCATGCGCCGTATGGACAAGATTGTCGGCCGTAGTGATGACATGATGATTATTCGTGGGGTCAATGTCTTCCCATCACAGATTGAAGAGCAGATTTTACAGATCCAGCAACTGATTCCGAACTATCAGATCCAGATTTGCAAACAGGGACATCTGGATACATTGCATATCCGTACCGAAATGCGTAAAGATAGCAGTGACATTATGGCGCACCAGTTGGCAACTCAGCTGAAAAGCCAGATTAAAACCATGGTCGGAATCACCGTAAGTGTCGAAGTGTTACCTGAAGGGAGTCTGCCACGCTCTGAAGGCAAGGCACAGCGCGTGTTTGATATCCGCAAGTCTGCATGAAGTACTATTGGATGATAGCCAAATGGTCTATCATCCAGTTTCTATAAGGTAAAGTTAAACGCAATGAATCCGAAATTAAAACAAATAATTGATGACTTTATTCAAACTGAAGCACTCAGCGGAACCTCATTAATCATGACCATCTTTGGTGACTGTATTTTTCACCGGGGTGGCATTATCAGTCTGGCCAGTCTAATTCAGCTCATGGATGTCTTCGGATTTAATGAACGATCGGTACGGACTGCCGTATTTCGTCTGGTCCAAAATGGCTGGCTGATGTCTGAGAAAATTGGTCGCACCAGTTATTATCGCGTAACCGAAAGCAGCCGCCAGCGTTTTATTATGGCGGATCAAAAAATTTACAGTTTTCAGCATACCGAATGGGATCAGAAGTGGGATCTGGTGCTGCTCAGTTCAGTGGAACTGGAAAATAAACTGGTTCTGAAAAAAGAACTGGAATGGCTGGGCTTTGCCAATATCGCCACTAATGTCATGGCCTATCCGGGCTGTGATCACCAGAAACTGCAAAACCTGCTGCTGAACCTGAAAATGACCGACCAAGTCGTGGTGTTTAAGGCCGAAACCTTGCAGCTCTGGCAGGAATCCTATCCAACCGTGAAACGCATGGTTGCCACCAACTGGCCGGTGCAGGAACTGCATCAGCGCTATGAAAAATTTATTGCGGATTTCCGGGAATTCTTTCATCTGGTGGAACAGGAAGATGAGCTGGATCCGGTTCAGGCCTTTCAGTTGCGTATTTTGCTGATTCATCAATTCCGCCGGATTTTATTAAAAGATCCGAATCTGCCTTTTGAATTATTGCCATCCAACTGGCTTTCCCTGAATGCCCGTAATCTGAGCAGTAATTTATATCAAACGGTGGTTGCGGCAGGGGATGAGTTCTTTATGGAGATCGCCCGAACTTCGGAAGGTTCGATGCCGCCGGTACATCCACAATTTTATAAACGTTTTGGCGGTTTGCGACTGGAAGCCGTTAGCTAATCTAATTCTGCATTTTTAAAGGAATAAAATAATGCCGTGTTATGCCATTGATGGGGTGATTCCTGTGGTCAGCCCTCACGCTTATGTGCATCCGCAAGCCGTTCTGATCGGGGATGTAGTGATTGAAGAGGGCGTATATATCGGGCCTTTCGCTACTTTAAGAGCCGACTTCGGCGGGATTCACATCCAGAAAAATGCCAATGTTCAAGATTCCTGTACCATCCATGGCTTTCCCGGTAGCGTCACGCTGGTCGAAGAGTATGGCCATATCGGACACGGCGCGATTTTACATGGCTGTATCATTCGTAAAAATGTACTGGTCGGCATGAACAGCGTGATTCTTGATGAAGCCGAGATTGGTGAAAATACCATTGTTGGTGCTAATAGTACGGTTAAAGCCAAGGCCCAAATTCCGAAAAATTCATTGGTACTCGGTAGTCCAGCACGGGTCATCCGTCCCCTGGACACCAAAGAAATTGCTTGGAAAAGCAAAGGGACACAAGAATATATTCAGCTGACAGAGCGCTGTCTTTCCTCAATGCAGGAGGTCAGTCCTTTAACAGAAGTCTCCACAGACCGGCTCAGTTACAAAGCGTTTAAGGCAGATTATCAGATCAAGCAGAATAGCTTGAATGACTAAGTTAAGAACATGATTCTATTAAATAGATGAATTCTGCATTTTAAAAACAGGAAGTAACTGAAACCAAATTCCAACTGCATTCCCTGACCGTCTATTTAGACTGAAATAAAACTGGTCTGGAAAGCATATATATGGAAAATAGGGAATTTAAAGATCATTTCTCCCAGCAGTCACAGGACTATGCTTTGTTTCGTCCGCATTATCCGGATGCATTGGGAAAGCTATTGGCAGAGCTGTCACCAGGTACTAAATTGGCTGTAGATGTCGGCTGTGGTTCTGGACAGCTTTCAGAAGTTTTGGCGAATTACTTTGATCAGGTGCTTGCTATTGATGCGAGTGCTGAACAGCTTGCCCAAGCCAAACCGCATCCAAAAATTCAGTATGGTCAGGCACTCGCTGAAAAGATTCCGTGTGCTGACCAGAGTGTTGATCTGATTTCGGTGGCTCAAGCAGCGCATTGGCTCGATCTGGAAAAATTTTACGCAGAAGTTCGCCGGATTGCTAAACCCAATGCCATTCTGGCTTTAATTAGCTATGGCGTATTCAGTGTGGATGAGCCCCATCTGAATCATTATTTTAAGCATTTTTATGAAGTCACGCTTGCACCGTACTGGCCACCTGAACGTCGCCATGTAGATGAAGGATATAAAAATTTACCATTTCCATTTCAGGAAATTGCGACTCAGCCACCGGTATTGCAGGTTGAATGGAATTTTTATCAGTTAATTGGTTATATGAGTACTTGGTCAGCCGTGAAAGCAGCAACTCAAGCACTCGGACATAATCCATTAAATGTACTGGCAGATGCCTTATTGCCAGAATGGGAAGATCCAGAATTGCCCAGAGTCATTCGCTGGCCATTATCAGTGCGTGCGGGGCGTATAATCGTTTAAAAAAATATTAGAGCTAGAATCTGTTTATTGAACAATGAATTGAATATTCACGGCTCAGAATTATCGCCCTAGAATCATTTCCAGCACAAATTTAGAACCAATAAAACCCAGTGCCAGCAAGCCAAAACCGAGTAGGGTAAAGCGCACAGCTTTTTGGCCACGCCAGCCAAACTTCCAGTGTCCAATTAATAGTGAACCGTAAACAAGCCAGGAAATGATACTGAACGCCGTTTTATGTGCCAGATGCTGAGCAAAGAAATTGTCGATAGTAAAAAAGCCAAAGCCCAAAGCGAGGGTAAGTAAAACAAAACCGGTCATCAGCATATCAAACAGCAATGATTCCATGTCTTGATAAGAGGGTAGCAAACTGACCCAGACCCGGCGTTTTTGCTTCTTTTTCAGCTCACGATCCTGAAAGCGTAAAATTACGGCCTGAATAGTCGCCATGAGCAATACCGCATAAGCAGACAAAGACAGGATAATATGAATATCCAGACCCAAAGAGTTTTGTGTGATGATTTTTGCAGGCTGAGTAAACGCAAAGCCAAGAATTAATCCGGTCGCAGCCACCGGAATCCCGATCAGGTTCAGGGCAATAATTGGACGATAAGTACTGTAAATAATGCTGAGTAACAGCATCAGACCAGAGGTAAAGGAAAACAGGGCAAAGACATCATAATTGATGCCCAGCGGGGTATGCATATCGCCATATAAAACCAGCGCATGCAAGCCCAGGCCAAGCAGTGCGGTTAGCGAGACAAACCATTGATTAGGAGCACGTTTAGACATTAAATGAATGAACAGATACCAGAAGGAAGCGGTGTAAGCGACTAATGCTAAGATCGTATAAACCAAGGGGAGGCTAACCATGTCAAACCTTTTTAAGGGTGATGAATATTCATTTATATAAATTCGCTGCGAACTACAGTATCCTATAGCATTCTATGCATAAATTTTCTATTTTAAGAAACAATTTTTTGCTCATGGCTATTTTAAGCGGATTTTGCAATGTTTGATACCTTAACAGAACGACTCACGCAGAGTTTAAGAAATGTTACTGGCTCAGGGCAGCTAACCGAAGACAATATTAAAGATACGTTACGTGAAGTGCGTATGGCGCTTCTTGAGGCCGATGTTGCGTTACCTGTAACTCGTGAATTCATCGCGAAAGTTAAGGAAGAAGCATTGGGCCAGGAAGTGATGACTCAGTTATCTCCTGGGCAGGCTTTTGTCAAAATCGTTCATGACGAATTGACCAAAATGATGGGCGAGGCCAATGAAAGCCTCGACCTCGCTGCAAAACCACCTGTGGTTGTCCTGCTGGCAGGCTTGCAGGGTGCAGGTAAAACAACAACTGCAGCGAAACTTGCACGCTTCTTACAAGAACGTCAAAAGAAAAAAGTCGCGATGGTCTCTGCCGATGTGTATCGTCCGGCTGCGATCAAACAGCTACAGACTGTCGCGGGTGAAGTCGGTGCGATTTTCCTGGAATCTAGCGCAGACGAAAAACCGATTACGATTGTGAATCGCGCGATTGAACAGGCAAAAATCCAGTTTGCCGATGTGCTGATTGTCGATACGGCAGGTCGTTTGCATATCGATGATGACATGATGGGTGAAATCAAAGAGCTGCATGCAGCGATTAACCCGACTGAAACCCTGTTCGTGGTCGATGCCATGACCGGTCAGGATGCGGCAAACACCGCCAAAGCATTTAATGATGCCTTGCCTTTAACTGGTGTGATCCTGACCAAAACTGATGGTGATGCGCGCGGTGGTGCAGCGCTTTCAGTACGGGCGATTACCGGCAAGCCAATCAAATTCTTGGGTATGGGTGAGAAACTCGATGCCCTGGAGCCATTCCATCCTGAGCGTGTTGCACAGCGTATTCTCGGTATGGGTGATGTACTTTCTTTGGTCGAAGAACTTGAACGCAAGGTCGACAAAGAAAAAGCCGAAAAAATGGCGAAAAAACTGCAAAAAGGCGGCAGCTTCAACTTTGAAGACATGCTGATGCAGTTTGAGCAGATGAACAAGATGGGCGGCATGATGGGCTTCCTGGACAAACTTCCTGGCATGAGCAATGCCGGTCTGCAAGATGCGTTGGCGCAAGCCAATCCTGAAAAGCAGGTCAAGAAAATGGAAGCGATTATCCAGTCGATGACTATCAAAGAGCGCCGTAACCCGGACTTGATGAACCCAAGCCGTAAAAAACGTATCGCAGCAGGTTGTGGTATGGAAGTGGCAGAAGTCAACAAGCTGATCAAGCAACATGCCCAAATGGCCAAGATGATGAAAAAATTTGCCAATCCATCCGGTATGGCAAAAATGATGAAGTCACTCGGCGGCTTGCAGAAACAGTTTGGCGGCGGGGGTGGTATGGGTCCATTGTTCGGCGGCAATGACAAGAAATAAGTTTTGTTTTAAAAAAAGGCGCAATATGCGCCTTTTTTTATTGCGAATAAATAGTCAAACCGGTTTAAACAAAACAACATTTACTTACCCAAAATAAAAATCCGATCAGGCAGACTCGGGAATATCAGCACAAAATAAAGAGAAATTTCAAATGAACCAAGTAATTGTCGTACATGGTTATACTGCAAGCCCGGAAGAAAACTGGTACCCCTGGATTCAGGAAAAAGCCCAACAGGAAAATGTCGGTTTAAAAGTCCTCCGGCTCGATCCATCAACTACACCGACACTGGACACCTGGGATCAGCAAATGCGTGAACAGATTGATACAATTGATGAGGACAGTATCTTTATTGCACATAGCTTGGGAACTGTAGCCGCATTACATTACCTATCCAGAGAATTAAAACAGCAGAAAATTCAGCAACTGGTATTGATCGCGGGATTTAATGGCCGGCTGGACCGCCTGGATGAAGTAAACCCTTTTATTGATGCCGCTGAAATCAATTTTGATTTACTCAAACAACAGGTTGCAGAGCGTGTGGTGATCTACTCCGAAGGAGATGACCGGGTTGCACCAGAATTTAGTCTGGAACAGGCGGACAGTCTGGATGCCATTGTGGTGAATGCCAAGCATCACGGACATTTTATTGATTCTCAAGGCTGTACTGATTTGCCAGAACTCTGGAAAGTAATCGAACCTTATCTGATTAAATCTTAAATTTAGGCATGTTATTGTATTCGCTAAATTTTAAAATTTAACATGAGATGGTGTTCAAAAAGGCACTTGAATTCCATCTCCAGACTGGTTAAAACTTATTTTTTGTCGACGCAATTTGCGTTCAATGATAATAAGTAAATCACTATGAAAAATATAATAAAGAAAGTCTATATCGTGCCGGATTATCAGGCGACCTCCAATGATCACTGGTACCCTTGGTTCAGTCGCCAGCTTAAAAATGCCGGTTTTGAGTCTAAACGGATTATGCTGGCCAACCCTTTTCAGCCTGATTTAGAAGAGTGGCAGCAGAATCTGAAACTGCACATTCCGCAGATGGATGAACATACCTTTTTAGTTGCACATGGCCTGAGTTGCGTCAGTGTTTTAAACTTTTTACAGGAACATTATATTCAGCAGCAACACAAGATCGGCGGCATCATTCTGGTCTCGGCCTTTGATACACCGCTGGTGGCCTGGTCAGAACTGAATAAAATACTGCAGGCTGTGCGACTCGATCTGAAAAACTTGCCGTATAGCTATAAACGTGCGGTGATGCTGATCTCCAGTAATGATCCCTATGTGCCTGCACCGATTTCCTTGCGTTTAGCACATAGCTTGAATGCACAAATTTTTGAGATCAAAAAAGCCGGGCATTTCAACAAGTCCGATGGCTTTGCCGATTTTCCGCAATTGCTGGACATTATCAAACAGTGTCTGGCAAATGAGCTGCAAAATGCTGCAGGCCTTTAAGCAAAAGATCCGGTTCAATCCGGGGCTGATACTGAGCGAGATGTTGCGCAAACAGCGGCGCATCTCCACCAGTTAAAACCAACTGTGCAGGGAAATCACGCAATACTTTTTCGATGATACTCAGCAGACCAAGTAGGATGCCATGATGTACCGCATCGATGGTATTGCGTCCAGGATTGAGTTCAGAAAAAGCGGCATCCGGAATTTTAATGCCTTTGGTATTCTGAATTAGGGAGTCACGCTGCAAGTATAGATTTGGCAGAATAAATCCACCCAAATGTTGTTGTCCTTGCGCCAGATCAATGGTCAGCGCCGTACCGCAACTAATCACACAATAATTTTCATGCGCTTGCGTCGCCACTGCAAGTACCTGTAACCAGCGGTCAATGCCCAGTTGCGAAGGTTCATCATAGCCACAGATCAGACCGGCATATTCTGCCTGTACTTGAGCAAAAATCACTGGAATATGCAGGCTTTCTAAAATGCTGAGAATGCGCTCATTATTGATTTTATCTTGGACAGAGGATAGACCTACCTGATGCAAGCCCAGCGCTTTGAAATGCTGGATCAGGCCAAGTAACAAATCAGCAGGGGACTGTAAATGTAATTCTGCTGCCTGTTCAATAATCTGATCATGCTCGGTAATCCAGTATTTAAGCCGGGTATTGCCGATATCCAACCATAATTTTTTCATTGCTGTATGCCTGTTCATCCACCGTGTTTAAGGCGGAGCTGTCCCTGATAAAAGGTCTGGATTCCCTGATCGGTCAAAATCTTGACTGCACCATCGTCCTGAATCCCCAGAAAAGTACCGGAATATTGCCCTTGCACATCGGTAAATTCAACCGTTTGTTGCATAAATGCAGCCGATCGATTGAAACGCGCCGCCAGGTTTTGACTGCCATAATTAAACCATTGCCCGGCTTGTTGAATCGCCAGATATAACTGGGCAATCAGCTCGACTCTTGAAGTGCGAGATAAACCCAGCTCGCTCAGGGAACTGACCAGCTGGTCTGGAAGGTTGGTGGGCAGAGGATCAATATTTAGTCCGACCCCGACCACCACCTGTGTCGTTGAAACCGGCTCGACCAGAATACCGCCCCATTTTCCATGCAGGCTATACAGGTCATTCGGCCATTTTACCTGTAATTCCAGGCCTTTTAGACTTGGCATTTGCAGGATATTTAACGCAATTTCCAGCGCCAGACGACCATCAATGGGTTTTTGTGTATGCAGCAATGTGCTTAAATAGATGTTCCCTTCAGGTGAAATCCACTGACGTTGACGCTGTCCACGGCCTTGGGTCTGCACATGACTGCATACCAGAACCTGCTGTACCCCCTTCGTTGCCAATTCGCGCACATCATCATTGGTCGATGTAGTAATCGGTTTGATGAGTAATACTTCCGGGAGTTGGCCTGCATCGCTTAATCGTTGTTGCAGTTCACGAGTTTCTACATCCATTTGAATCTAAACGTGGTAAATATCGTTATGGAGTTAATCATATATTTATTGATTGGTGCAATTGCCGGATTCACCGCAGGCCTGTTTGGGGTCGGCGGTGGTTTGATTATTGTGCCGATCCTGTACATTGTTTTTACCCAGCTTCAGTACGATCCCAGCGTGATTATGCATATGGCGGTGGGTACTTCCTTGGCAACAATTATTGTGACTTCTATCAGTTCGGTGATGGCGCATCATCAACGAGGGGCAGTGCTATGGCCCGTGTTTCGTAATCTGGCGCCAGGTCTGATCATTGGTTCTTTCCTGGGGGCGGGGATTGCCGATTATTTATCTGGTCAGGGTTTGCAATTACTGATTGGCTTCTTTGCGGTCTGGGTGGCATTTAGAATGTTCAGGGGAGCGCATATTCAGATCGATCCGAATCAAAAATTACCTTCAACCCCGGTACAAATTGCTGCAGGTGGTGGGATCGGTGTGGCATCGGCGATCTTTGGGATTGGCGGGGGAAGTCTGACAGTCCCATTTCTAAATCGCTGCGGAATCGTGATGCAAAAAGCAGTGGCGACCTCTGCGGCCTGTGGATTGCCGATCGCCGTCGCAGGTGCACTGGGTTTTATCTGGTTTGGTAAACAGGCGCAGGTCACCGTGCCAAATACTATTGGCTATATTCATATTTATGCCTTTATCGGTATCAGCATGATGAGTTTTTTCACGGCCAAGCTAGGGGCAAAAGTGGCACATCTGCTTTCACCGGCCGTATTAAAAAAATGTTTTGCTGCACTACTGACCACCGTCGGCCTGTATTTTATTTATCAAGGTTTTATGGCCTGATTTAAACCTTTTAGGTTGGACTGATGTACCGTATTAGGAGAATAGATGACTATTCTCCTTTTTTTATGGGCTTGAGTTGGCTATATAGACATAAGATTGTCTGACAATGTCAAAGTATTTATGGATAAAAACCCGTTTAATAGCAACATAGTCCAAATCAAGGGCTAAACCAGTATCCATAAAAATAAAGACAGGAACGGTATGCCATTAGAACAAGCGCAGAGTTTGTCTGAGCAGATTGCCAAGCACATTAGTGAACAGATTATTCGCGGTGAACTGGTCGAAGGCGAACGTATACAGGAGCTCAGGATTGCCTCGGAGCTTGATGTCAGTCGGGGTTCGGTTCGTGAAGCCCTGCTTTTGCTGGAACGCACCCAGCTGATTGAAATCTTTCCGCGCCGTGGGGCGATTGTCTCGGAAATGTCGGCCTTGCAGGTGCGTGCCTTATTTGATATGACCTCGTTATTGCTCGGGCAGATGGTGCATCGCATGGCGGAAACCTGGCGTGTGCATGAAGCTGAGCGCATTCAGCTATTATTAGAGCAATTAGAAGCAGAAACCCGCCAAGGACACACCGAAAAGTTTTATGATCTGATCTTTCAGGGCATGGCCCAGCAGCATGAGATGGTCGGGAATCCTTATCTGATGCGCTACTATCAGGAACTGCTGCCTTCTTTGCGTCGGAGCTATTTTCTGACCCTGAATATTTCCAGACGCGAGTTACAGGAATCTTTCGACTTATTTAAACTGGTCACTGAAGCAATTTTGATACGAAAAAGCCATCAGGCCACTTTATTTATGGAAGATTTTTGTCGACACTTGCGCAACCTTGTGTTGGAATCTCTGACACGGATGAAACAAATTGAACTCGCGTGGGCCAGACGCTCACGACGTTAAATCAGGACATTATGCGTTTAAGCAGTTTAAAACTTTCAGGCTTTAAATCTTTTGCCGACAGTACCACTTTACATTTTAAAGATAATCGTACTGCGGTGGTGGGACCGAACGGTTGTGGTAAATCCAACGTCATTGATGCCATACGCTGGGTCATGGGTGAGTCCAGTGCGCGCCAGTTGCGTGGTGGCAGCATGCAGGACGTGATTTTCACCGGAACTGCCAAGCGTAAACCGGTGGGCATGGCCAGTGTAGAACTGCGCTTTGACAATACCTATGGCAAGCTGGGCGGTGCTTATAATGCCTATAATGAACTGGCAGTACGCCGTCAGGTCAACCGCGATGGCAAGTCTGAATATTTTCTGAATGGCAGCAAATGCCGTCGTCGTGATATTACCGATATTTTCCTTGGTACCGGTCTTGGGCCACGTTCTTATGCGATTATTGAACAGGGCATGATTAACCGCCTGGTCGATGCCAAGCCAGATGAAATGCGGGTCTATATTGAGGAAGCGGCCGGGGTATCGCGTTATCAGGCGCGTCGCCGTGAAACCATGCTGCATCTGGATCACACCACACAAAACCTGTCGCGTCTGGGAGATATCGCCTCCGAACTGAAATCTCAGCTAAAAACCCTGAAACGTCAGTCGGAAAGTGCGATTCAATATAAAGAACTGGAAGGGCAGATACGTACCATCAAGATTGAAATTCTGTCTTTTCAATGTGAGCAGAGCCAGCGCTTACAAGAAGAATATACCCTTGAGATGAATATGCTCGGGGAAAATTTTAAGCTGGTGCGCTCTGAACTGACTACCGTTGAACATGATTTGGGCAGTACCAGTGAACTGTTTCAGCGTCTGATTCAGCAATCCACCCCTTTGCAAAGTGAATGGCAACAGGCCGAGAAAAAACTGGCTGAACTAGAAATGACCCTGCAACAAAAGCAGTCTTTGCTGGAGCAGAATTCCACCAGTCTGGTCAAACTGGAACAGCAAAAAGCCCAAACCAAAGAGCGTTTGCAGTTGATTGAACTGCAACTCGAAACCTTGCAGCAGCAATTTGAAGATCAGCAGGCACAATTGCAGCAGCAAGATGGCCAGAGTCAGGCGCAAAGCCAAAATCTGACTGAGCTCAAGTCACAGCATAGCACTGTGGCAGCGCAATTTACCCAGATCAAAACCCAGGTCGAACAGCAGCAACAGCGTAAATTACAGATGTTGGCTCAAAGCGAGCAACTGGCAAAGAATATTGAGCGGATTGAACAGCAGAAACAGACGCTCCAACAGCAAAGTGCACAGATTCAGCAACAGGCGCAGCAAGATGAGCTGGAGCAGTATCAGGCAGACAAAGCCCAAGCTGAACAGCAAATCGTTGGCTATGAAATTCAATTAACAGATTTAAGAACTCAATTCGAGCAGATTCAGGAAGAGCAGGCGACCCAACAACAGCGCTTGATGCAGCTCAGATCTGAAATTCAGGTACTTCATTCAGAAAAGAAAAACCTGAGCCAATTACTGACCAAAGCCAACCCAAATGCTAAGAGTAATGCGGTACAGCTAATGCATGTACTTAAGCTCAATGATGCAAGCAAGGTACATGCCAGCCTGATCGAAAAGTTTTTGGCTAAGTGGCTGTCTGCCCAGATTTTGACAGAGGGCGAGCACTTCCTTGAAGATTGTGCGCGTCAGTTAAAACAACAGGCTGTTCAGAATAAAATTCAGATTGCCAATACGATGTGTCTGGCCGACTGGATTGAATCTCCGCATTATTCACTGTGGCAGCAAGTTGGAGTCGTAGATACATTAGCGCAAGCATTGCCGCTTCAAACTGAGTTATTACAAGGCCAGACATTACTGAGTTTAGATGGCTACCATGTTGGTGCGGATTGGGTGATTGCCCTGGACTATGATGAGGCCAGTCAGGCTGGACAAGGTGCATTGAGTCATCGAATCCGTCTGGATGAAATCGAGCAGCAACTTGCAGAACTTGAACCTAAGTTTATGCAGTTGGAGCAGCAGTTACCTGAACTCACCGATCAGGTTAAAGCTTTGCAAAGCCGGATTCAAAGCATCAGTGAGCAGCACAAGCATACCCAAAAGCAGCTGCAGCAACTCGATGTCAATATTGCCAAAGTACAAAGTAGTGCTCAGGCTTTCGCATTGCAAAAGCAGCAATTACAGCATCAGTTACAACAACTGGATGAGCAGCTTGAAGAAGATGCCATGCAGAAAGATGATCTGGAAATTGATCTGCATGCCTTGAATATCAAACTGGAACAGGCGCTACCAAATTATAAAACCCTGCAATTCCAGCTAGAAGAATTGAGTGCTCAGCTGGATGACTCACAGCAGCTCAATCAGCAAGCGCAGCAGGAACTGGAAGTGTTGCGCCGGCAAAATGTGCAAAGCCAGCAGCAGATTGAATTACTGGAAAAAGATCAGGTTTTCCTAAAAGAACAGTCTCAGCAAATTACTGCACAAATCGAACAAGCCAAAAAGTTTGTCGATCCGGTACAGCTGGAATTACCTGCTTTACAGAGCCAGTTCAATGAACAGGCGCAGATCACTGAAAAGCTGCAAAAGACCTGGGCCGACTGGCAGATTGAATTAAATCAGGTGCAGAGCAAACAGCAGCAGCTGACCGAACAGCGTCACAGCTTCCAGCAGCAGGATGAAAAACTCCGCACTACACTGGAAGAAAAACGTCTGGCCTGGCAGGCAGCCAAATCTGATTTGCAGCATTATTCTGAACAACTGAAAGAATTGAATAGTGAAGTAATTTCCGGGCTCGATATTGATGTTAAAGCACATCAGGCGAAACTGGAAAAAGCTCAGGCTCAGTTTGATAAACTCGGTGCAGTCAATCTGGCGGCTTCTGAAGAATATGAAGAAGTGTCAAAACGTTATGAGGAACTGAGTCATCAGATGCAGGATCTGGAAAATACGGTTGAACAGCTACAGGCTGCAATGAAAAGTATTGACCAGGAAACCCGTAAACTGTTTATGCACACGTTTGATCAGGTCAATGCTGAACTGCAAAACCTGTTCCCGAAAGTCTTTGAAGGTGGTGAGGCGAGTTTAAGCCTTGAAGATGGCTGGCAGTCGGGGGTAAAACTGATGGCCCGACCACCGGGTAAACGAAACAGCTCATTGGCCTTACTCTCGGGTGGAGAAAAGGCTTTAACTGCATTAGCATTGGTCTTCGCGATTTTTCGCTTAAATCCGGCACCATTTTGTGTACTGGATGAAGTCGATGCACCGCTGGATGATGCCAATGTGGGACGCTTTTGTAATTTAGTCAAAGAGCTTTCTGAACACGTGCAATTTATTTATATTACCCATAACAAACTTGCAATGATGATGGCGACTGATCTTTTGGGTGTAACCATGCCTGAACCGGGAACATCAAAATTAGTGACAGTTAATTTGGAACAGGCAAAAGAATACGGCCTAGCTGCGGAGGTATAATATGGAAATCACCACCATTATCGGGATTGTTATCGCAATTGTGATTATGCTGTTTGGTATAAGAATGCTGTTCAAAAAACCTGTAGAGGCTGTACCTTCACTGGATGCCAACCTGCATATCGACCCGGATAGCCAGACACCGATCATTCCAAGGCATGTACGTTCTCAATTGGCACAACAGGATGTCGAATCTGATCGTATCGAGCCAAGCCTGGGTATAGATGAACCGGCTCCTGAAAAGCCTTCAGTATTTCACAAGGCTGAATCAACTCCGATTGAGCCGGCAGCGGTCGAAACTCTTGCAGTTGTCCCGTCAACAGAAGCTGAAGGAGTGGCAAAGTCGGTAGCAACAGCAGCGGATGTTCAACAGGTAGAAGCAGAACATAAGAATAGCCAGACTGAAACCAAGGAAGAAATGCCTGAATTCAGCCTGAACAGAAACATCGAAAAAGCAGAAATTTCTGAATTTAATGATGAAAGCAGTATTCTGGATGCACATCTGCATGAGCAAAAAATAGTGGATGAAGAAAGTGCTTTGTCCAATGCTGAAACCATTATTTCTTTGCATATCTATCCACAAGGCCGTGTACTTTCGGGTGATAAAACCTTGAAGGTTTTATTGAAATATGGCCTGCGTTATGGTGAATTGGCCTGTTTCCACCGTTATAGTGAAGATGGTTCAAAACTGCTGTTTTCGGTATTGCAAATGACCGATACCGGAATGGAAGGCTTTGATCTGGAAACCCTGTCGACTCAGGAAGTGAAAGGTCTGGCATTCTTCCTGGCTTTACCGCATAGCGATGTACAAAATGCGTTTGATACCATGGACAGTATTTCACGTTTGATTGCCCGTGAAGTCGATGGTCTGGTCTATGATCAGAACCAGCAGGAATTTACTCCACAATTACGTGAATTCTGGCGCCATCAGGCTATTGATTATCGTGCTGGACAAGGTACGGAAGTTTAAGGCTGCTTTGTTCAATCTCCAAGTTGAATCTGTAGACTGCAATTTTTATAATAGCCAAAAGCTGAATATTCTACAGGGCGGATTTTCCGCCCTTTTTTATGGTGAAATTATGACCCAAGATGCCACTGTCATTGCGCAAATGCGTCAACTGATTCAACTGCTTGCCAAGCATAACCATGCTTATTATGTGATGGATCAACCGAGCATTGAAGACAGTGAATATGATCAGCTCTTTCATCAGCTCAAAGCCTTAGAACAACAATATCCTGATCTGATCCAGTCTGATAGCCCAACCGATAAAGTGGGTGGGCAGGCGCTTTCAAAATTTGTGACCGTAACACACGCCGTGCCGATGCTGTCATTAGGCAATGTCTTTAATCAGGAAGATTTGCTGGCTTTTGCCCGCCGTATTGAAGAACGTTTGCCAAATCAAAAAATTGAATATGATGTTGAACTGAAATTTGATGGTCTGGCCATTTCACTCTGGTATGAGCATGGCGTACTGACACGTGGGGTGACGCGCGGCGATGGGGAAACCGGTGAAGACATCACCCAGAATGTCAGAACTATTCGCAACCTGCCGAAACTTTTATCTCAGGTGAATGGCATCATTCCCGATTTGCTGGAAGTACGCGGCGAAGTGTTGATGCCAAAATCCGGTTTTGAGAAACTGAATGCAGCCAATGCGGCTAAAGGTGAAAAGACCTTTGCCAATCCGCGTAATGCTGCGGCAGGAAGTTTGCGTCAGCTGGACCCGAATATTGCTGCCTCGCGGCCATTGGCTTTTTATGCTTATGGGATTGCTCAGTGCGTGCCGCATCATGGACAAACCACCATGTCTGCCAGTCTGGAATGGTTACATCAGTTCGGTTTTGCGGTTGGCGAGCGTCACTTTATCTGTGACAGTATTCAAGACGTGCAAAAGGTCTATGAACAGATCATTGATGAGCGTGCCAGTCTCAGTGTCGAAATCGATGGCATGGTGATCAAGGTCAATGACCTGAAACAGCAGCAACAACTCGGTTTCCTGAGCCGTGAACCGCGTTGGGCCACCGCCTATAAATTTCCGGCAGTTGCAGCACTGACCACAGTAGAAAATATTAACTGGCAAGTGGGTCGTACTGGAACATTGACGCCGGTTGCGCGTTTAAATCCAGTCGCTGTCGGAGGAGTAACTGTTTCCAATGTGACGCTGCATAATATCGGCGAAATTCACCGTCTGGATGTACGTATTGGTGATACCGTCAGTGTTTATCGTAGTGGCGATGTAATTCCTAAGGTGGAAAAAGTCTGGCCAGAATTTCGCCCGGTTGATGCAGTCGAAGTGCATTTACCTGAGCAATGCCCAGTCTGTGATTCACCCGTGGTCATGCCGGAAGGCGAAGCCTTGGCACGCTGTTCTGGTGGGCTGTATTGTGCCGCGCAACGTATTGAGGCCATTCGTCACTTTGTCTCACGTAAAGCCATGGATATTGAAGGCTTGGGTGACCGTTGGGCAGAATCGTTACTGCATCTGAATCTACTCAAAGATGTCTCAGATATTTACCATCTACATGAACATCGTGAGACTTTGCTCGGTATTGAAAAGATGGGCGCCAAATCGGTTCAGAATCTTTTGGATGCGATTGAAAACAGCAAAAAAACCACACTGGCTGCTTTTATCTATGCACTCGGTATTCGTGGGGTGGGTGAAACTACGGCACGTATGCTGGCCAATACTTTCCAGACACTGGAGGCATTGCGTCAGGCAGATCTGGAGGCTTTAAAGAAAACTCCGGATGTAGGCGATATTACTGCGGAATGGATTCTGGATTTCTTCAAGGCGCCACATAATCTGGAAGTTCTGGATCGTTTACTGGCTGCCGGTATTCACTGGGATGCACCGATTGCACCAACGCGTCAGCCGTTAAACGGCGAAAGCTGGGTGGTCACCGGGACTTTAAGCAGTATGGGACGAGATGATGCAACCCAGTTATTGCAAGCCTTAGGTGCACGAGTCAGTGGCAGTGTATCCAGCAAAACCAAATGTGTGGTTGCGGGTGAAAAAGCTGGCTCAAAACTGGATAAAGCAGAAAAACTTGGTATTCCAGTGATCAATGAACAACAGTTTATTGGCTTGATGCAAGACTATGGTCAGCTTGAAGCCTAAATCTCTGCACATTTCATGAAAGAATAAGAGTTAAAAAAGCCACCTTCGGGTGGCTTTTTGCATAAAAAGATTAAGGAATATATTTTTTCACGACACCATCATCGAGCAGCTGCTGGAAATGTTCAACCAGACTTTCTTTCACCGGACGATACTCAATGCCGAGCTCATTTTTACTTTTCTGGGCATTAAAGAAAATTGGATAACCCATATTTAGCTCTACAAATTTGCGGCTAAAACCTGCTACAGGTCCGAACATTTTGAAAGCTGCCTTCGGCAATTGATTGCGCGGGAACGGAAACTTATTGCCAAAATGTGCCCGTAGAATTTGGCCCATTTCCAGCAGGCTCAAGCTTTCACTACAAATGATATAACGGCCATGCGCTTGCGGATTAAACGCCGCACGGATATGTGCTTCAGCGACATCCTGAACATCGACCACGCCATTCCACATCGGCGGGACACCAAGCAAAGTCATGCCGTTGGCAAACTGTTGCAGGACTTCTACACTACCGGATTGGGTATTTGGCGTTAAGGATTGACCAAAAACCAGTGCCGGATTGATACAGACCAGATCCCAGCGATCCTGTGCTTCAGCCATTTCCCAGGCTTTGCGCTCTGCCATGACTTTGGAATAAGGATAGGGCTGATGCGTGGCCGAACTGGTGGTATTCCAGCATGATTCATCAAAACTGTTATTTTCAGTTTGTAGAATATCAATGGCATCGCCATAGGTAGATGCGATACTCGATGTGACGATCACGCGTTTCACTGATTCGATCTGATTGACACTATTCAATACATTTTCAGTGCCTAACACCGCAGGTTCGATAATATCTTTGACTGCATCTTTATAGTTGGTGACCACAAAAGGTGAGGCCATATGAAAGACAATTTCACAGCCTTGCATCGCCTGATCAAAAGAACCCGGGCTTAATAAATTGGCCTGAAATAACTTGAGAGTTCCCGGAGTGCTGTCGGCAATTTTTTCTAAATGGGCAAAGCTTTTACTTTTATTCAGGTCACGCACCGTGGCATGTACGGTATAGCCTTGCGTGAGTAATTTCTGGATGACCCAGCTGGCAATATAACCCGATGCACCGGTAACCAGAACAGGCGCTGTTGTTTGTGGATGTGTCATATCGGAACCGTTGTTGTTTTAAATTTGTGTGAATGATAAGCGAAATTTAAGCATGAAGTACGCCAATGCAGTGATGTTTATACAAAAAGAATGAATCTGTCTGGTCAAAATTAAGATTTACAAATTTTAACGCATGTGTTTATTCGCCAGTTTTAGGTTATTGCCAAGCGTAATGAAAGTGCAAAGTGTTGTTTTATAAATGGGATTTCATTAAGAACAAAGTGTAAATGCAAGTACTTCTCATTTTAATTATATAAAAATCAAATATTTAACCATGGTTAAGCTTTGCAAATTCAATTGCTTTTCGCCATAATAGCAAAATACAGGTAGGGAGTTATTCAAATGCGCGGAAATCCAGAAGTCGTAGATTATTTAAATATGTTGATCGGTGGCGAACTGGCTGCTCGTGACCAATACTTGATTCACTCTCGTATGTATGAAGATTGGGGATTGACCAAAATCTTTGAACGTATCGATCACGAAATGCAAGAAGAGTCCCAGCATGCGGATGCGATTATCCGTCGTGTTCTGTTCCTTGAAGGAACGCCAAACATGCAGCGCGATGACGTTGAGATTGGCGAGGATGTGGTGAGCTGCCTGAAAGCCGATCTAAAACTTGAATATCATGTGCGGGAAAAACTGGCGCAGGGCATCAAACTGTGCGAAGAGAAAGGTGACTATATCAGCCGTGATATGTTACGCCAGCAAATGTCGGATACCGAAGAAGACCATACTTACTGGTTAGAAAAACAATTGCGCTTAATCGAACTGATTGGTCTGCAAAATTATATTCAGTCACAGATGTAAAACCGGATGAATAAAAAACCCAGCACATGCTGGGTTTTTTATATCTTGAAAATACTTAGTTGTTGTTACTCATAATGCCAATTTTTTTGACCTCCAGCCTTTGAGCTGCCGCCATGACCATAGCGATATGTTTATATTCAGTGGCACGATCCGCCTTGATTTTAATCTGATCCTGATCCGCTTTTTGCGCTACTGTCTTGAATAAGTTTTCCAGAGCTTGGGTATTTGCTACCGGCTGTTCATTCCAGAAAATCTTACCTTGTGCATCCAGACGTAATTCCACCAGCTCAGGCGGTTTTTCATCGGTTACAGGAGGCGTTCCATTCGGTAGATCGATATTAATCGAGTTATTCGGCAAAGGAATTGTGATAATAAACATAATCAGCAAGACCAGCATGACATCAATTAGTGGCGTCATATTGACATCTAACATCACATCATCGTCTTGATTTGAACCAACATTCATACCCATAAACTTAATCCCTCTTTGTGCTTAAGGTGTAGCGGGCGGAGTGGTGACAAAAGCAATTTTGCCGATACCGGCCTGTTGGGTGGTACTAATCACCTGATCAATTGCCTCATAAGGTGTTAACTGATCACCACGGATATGCACTTCAGGCTGCGGACGTTTTTGGGCTTCTGCCTGTAAACGGGTCAGTAAAACTGATTTATCTGCGATATAGATTTCGTTCCAGAAAATATCGCCAGTTTTATTGACAGCCAGCTGGATGTTTTCCGGTTTGGTTTCATACGGTACATTTCTTTCTTCGGGTAGATCGACAGGTACGGTATGAATGGCAACCGGTACAGTAATCAGGAAGATAATGAGCAGAACCAGCATAATATCAACCAAAGGGGTGGTATTAATGGTTCCAATTACCTCATCATCGCTGTCGTTTGAATTGACCATCATTCCCATGGCTGATGCCTCACTCTTACTTCACGTCACGATTAACAGGATTATTGGTTGTAATTTCACCGCTGAGTAATACTGCGTGTAAATCAGAACCAAAAGTACGCACTTCTTCCATGACCGCTTTATTACGACGCGTTAACCAGTTGTAGCCAAGCACGGCAGGAACTGCGACTGCCAGACCGATGGCTGTCATGATCAGTGCTTCACCGACTGGGCCGGCAACTTTATCAATGGATGCTTGTCCTGAAACACCAATCGCGGTAAGTGCGTGATAGATACCCCAAACCGTACCAAACAGGCCAACAAAGGGCGCAGTAGAACCTACTGTCGCAAGGAAGGCCAGGCCACCACTCAGATGGTTCTGGATTTTGTCGATTGCACGGGAAATCGAAATGGTGACCCAGGTATTGAAATCAATACGCTCAAGTAATGTGCCACCATGATTTTTGGTTGACTTGATACCTTTTTCCGCAATAAAACGGTAGACGCTGGCTTCATCCAGATTCTCGGTTGCATTATCTAGAGAAGATGATTCCCAGAAAGTATTTTCAGCTTGCTTAGCCTGTTTGCGAATCTTGCCTTGTTGCAGGCATTTGCTGATCATGATGTACCAGGTACCGATCGACATGACCACCAGAATAAACAAAGTGATTTTAGAAACAATATCACCTTCTTTCCACATGGCTTCTAGGCCATAAGGATTATATCCAGCCTTTTCATCGCTAGCTTCAGCAGGCAGTGGTGGCGGGGTCGGTGTAGCCGCTGTTGCAGGTGTTGTTACCACTGTCTCAGTGACAGCACTGGTATTGGGGGTAGCGGACTGTTCTGCAAAAACTGTTTGCAGAGGTAATAAAGTGCTCATGGCAATTACACCAGCAGCAGTCATATTTTTTAAAGGTTTTAGTGATTTTTTCATCATGGATCTCCTGATTTTTTTCTTTATCTGTTGTATCTGTTAGTCAAGGACAAATTCATATGGAATGTCATACCAAGATTCTTGCGGTTCGCCATTTTTCATTGCCGGCTTGAAAGTACATAAGCTGAAGGCCTTGGATGCTGCACGATCCAGCGCACGACTACCGCTCGACTTTTTCACTTTGGCATCCTGGACCTTGCCGGTGGTATTTACATATACAGAGATCAAGACTTCACCTTGTTCTTCATTCATCAGTGCATCACGTGGATAGTCTGGGCGTTTACAACCTGCTTCACCTTGTGAAACACCACGAGTTACGCCAGCGGGTGGAGGAGCTGGGGCTGGAGCGGCTGCGACTACTGGAGCCGGTGCTGCTACCGGACTTGGTGAAGGACTCGCTGCAACGGGAGTAGGTACTGCAACAGTTGTCGGTTGGGTTGGTGTTGGAAGTGTTTTCTGTACAGGAACGACTTTTTCAACCGGTTTCACCTCAGGCACTTGTGCTACTTTTTCCACGATTTTTGGTGGTTCAGGTGGTGTTTCTTTTGGTGGCTCAGGTTCAGGCGGCTTAATATCTTGAATAATCATTAGCTCAACTGGCTGTTCCGTTGGTTTAATAATGTCTTTTGCCATACCAGCCATGAGTACCAGGCCAACCAGGATATGCAAAAAAACAACGACCCCAATACCAGTCAGTTTTTTGGCGGAGTTTTTTTCTAAGTCTTCAAACTTTGTGCCCATCATGACTCCTAGAATTTAAGACAAACAGGAAATAGTGCACTGATGAGAAAATTTTTTTAGTTACAGGCAGCATTATTTTTTGTTTGGCTAAAATTAAACGGGGAAAACCGCAAACACCGCTTGGCAGCAGTGTTTGCGAAGTAATTAATTAAAAGAATTTATAAGTACCACGTAGGAAGTAGGTACGGCCCATTGGATCACCGTGACGAGGGTCATAGCCATATTGAGCATTGTTGGTTGCATCAGAAGCAGGTGGTTCTGCATCAAACATGTTGCGAATACCTGCAGTTAGCTCTAAATTCTTGAATCCGCTATAGGTGCCTGCAAAGTTATAAAGCGTATAGGCACTTACATCACGTTCTTGAGAAAAGTCTTCATAACCACGGATATATTGTTGTTCTAGTCTCATTTTCCAGTCTTCATAAGACCAGTTGATATTGGCAATATGTCTCCAGCGGACGACTGCAGGATCATCATAGATGCCGACGAGCCCTTCCCATTCACCGTTTGGTTCTTCTTGCTCATCCATTTTGATGACATAGGTACCATCAATCCCAAAACCAAAACGACCTGTTGCTGTCATTGGGCTTAAGTAGTTCAGGCTGAGGTCAATCCCTTCAGTTTTTAATCCACCCATATTTTGTAGAGTTGTATTTAAATACTGGATACGACCATCTGGAGCGTAAACGATCAGATTGCCATAGCGATCAAGGTCATTAAAAATGTCATTAGGAGTAACTGAGCTGACTAAACCTTCAATGTCAATATTGTAGTAATCAGCGGTGAATACCAGATTCTTGATTGGTTCATATACGAATCCGGCTGTAAAAGAGGTTGATTCTTCTGGCTGTAAGTCTGGGTTACCACCTTGTTTACGCTTGAACTGCATACCACATTGGTCTGCAAATTGGGTGCTGGTCGGTTGACCGTTAGCATCACAAAAACGTGGGTTATTGAAGTTAGTGCTAGTATTGGTTTCACTTTGTAAAGAGTTGATTTCCCACATACTTGGGGCACGGAATCCAGTACTATAAGAACTACGGAACATTAACTCTTTAACCGGTTCCCAACGTAGGGATACTTTTGGATTGAAAGTATCACCAAAGTCACTATAGTCATCATAACGTGCCGCAAGTTGAGCTTCTAGAGTCGGCAAGATCGGTACATGTAATTCAGTAAACACCGCAGTAATATCACGGTCACCTGAACTTGACGGTTTATTTGGATCAATACCAGAACCTGGAACCTGGCGAACAAGATCGGCATTCACCTTGGCTTCCCAGTCCTGAGTGGTGTAGCTACCACCCAAGGCAAATCCAACTTCACCTGCAGGTAGTTCATAGATTGGACGGCTGACGGTGAAATCTATAGTGGTAGAATCCAGACTTGCCATATTTGTTGGGCCTGCCACATCAAAAGTAGACCATTTCCCAGCATCTGCAGCGGCCTGAGGACCAAATGGGTTTAAGGTGCCATCATTAAGTGCGGCTTGAACCAAACTTTGATTCAGGTAACCACTGACGAAATTATCAGTTGCTTCACTTTTGGCATAAGTAACGCCACCATTTACATCCCAACCGTAGACTTCACCTTCAATCCCTGCAAAAAAGCGGTTTGATTCATTTTCTGATTGAGAAACACGGTTACCTGATTGTGAACGTAAATAAAGTGCTGCTCTTGGATCTACCAGACCAGTGATGTCTGGTGTAATGCCGTTGCCTGGATAATATTTGCTGGTATTTGGAATAGAAAGACTACCTCCCCATACATCAGGTGCTATCGAGGTTTTTACTTTACTTTCAGTATAAATATATTCAGCAACCGCATTTAATGAATCGGTTAATTTGAAGGTACCTTTACCTAGAGCTGAAAAAGTTTCTTCTTCTGGAGTAATACCAATGAGTGCTTGAGTGTTTAACAGGCAACGTGTACCAGATACAAACATATTTGGTGCATTATTACAGTTTTGATTGATATAAGGGTTAACTACACCTACACCTGAATCTAAAAGGTTGGCAGGGAAGCCGGCACTTGAACCGATCGCCATGTTCAACTCTGGAATTAAACCACCACGACGGCTGACTTTACGATCTTTGGCCATGATCATGTCAGAAGTACGATAATCTACTACACCGTAAACGTTGAAACCTTGTTCATCCAGATCACCATAACCACCGAAAATAGAGACATCATATTTGTCGCCATTCTTTTCTTCAGGTGCTTGCAGTCCACCAGAAATACCGAAACCTTGGTATTCCTTTTTGATAATAAAGTTAATTACGCCGGCAATTGCATCTGCACCATATACTGCAGAAGCACCATCACGCAGAATCTCGATTCGCTCAACCATCGCGAGCGGAATAATATTCAGGTTAACTTCAGAAGTACTAAATGGGCTGTTAGCCAAACGACGCCCATTTAATAAAACTAAGGTCTTATCAGTACCAATCCCACGCAGGTTGGCAGAAGAACCTGAAGTATTACTTTTACCAATATTTTGAGAAACAGCAAAACCAGCTTGGTTAGCACTTACTTTATTAATGGCTTCTTCAACCGTGGTGACCCCCTGATTCACCAGATCTTCGACTTTAAGCACAGTAATAGGAGATGCACTTTGTGCAGCTACTCCTTTAATAGATGAACCTGTCACTGTCACTTTTTGAACCTTGGTAGGTTGAGCGGCAGAGTTTTCTGGTTCATCGGCTGCATGTGCCAAAGACAAGCACATCATACTTAAGGTAAGCGTACTTAACTTGAGTATTGTCTTGCCAACTGTTGGAGCCCCCATAGATCCGACCAATTTATTTTTTTTCATCGTAAATTTCACCCTTTTGTTATGTGAAGTAGTGCTGGGTTGATCTAAGCAAGGCGGATGCCAACTTATAAAATTTTATATTTTTATATTTTTAAATTATTGAAAAATATTGATTTAATTGAATGAGGTTTGAATTTATCGAGCGATACTGAAGAAAAATTAAGAAGTCTGTGTATCGAATCTGAAGAAAGAAGGAAGTGAGACCCCTGTCAAAGCAATAAATAAATATTTAATGAATAAGAAAGTAGTCCAAAAATGAGAGGGAAATTGAATAAAGTTTAATCATGGTGCATAATTTTTACATAAAATATACAATATTTTTTTAAAATAAATTATTTATAATACAATTACTTGTGTTTATTTATTGTTTACCTAAAGGTATACAATAGTGCAATAAGATGAAACAGGGTTGAGTTATTTTTGTGCGAAATGAACTTCAGTAAGAATTTTGAGGATAAAAATTTAACTAATGATTCATGGAAAATATTATGTTATTCATAATGTTTTAAATAATTAATAAAAATAAACTTTTTTCAGTTAAAAACAGGAAGAAATCCCTATTTTTTGCAAGGATGGCATGAAATTCGCTTTGTTCAGTTTATTCCATCTGTCCAGCTTTGACCCATCCATTGAAGCAAATATGGGATGATGTATTTAAAACTTCCTATAGCAATAAAACTTCAAGATAAAGAATAGGTACAAATTTGAAATCAGCACTTTTTAGCATGACGATTTTGGCCTTGGCTATGAGCTCGGGGCAAACTGCCTGGGCAAAATCATCTGCACATCCGGATAAAGTTTTAAACCTGGCTTTCGAAGCACCTGATGATGGTTTTGATATGGTCAAAACCTATAATTTTTATAGTGGTAGCGTTGCTGAGGCCATTTTCGAGCCTTTGTTGCGTTATGACTATCTGGCCCGGCCTGCAATTTTGGCCCCAAATACCGCCGAGTCTTTACCCGTCGTTGAACAGGATGGCAAAGTTTATACCTTTAAAATCAAGCCAGGAATTTATTTCAGTCCGGATCCAGCCTTTCAGGGCAAGAAGCGTGAACTGGTTGCCCGAGATTATATTTATTCCATGCAAAGGGTGATGGATCCGAAAAACCATTCGCCTTCTTTTTCCTTTATCGAAGGCAAAATTCTTGGCGCAGATCAAGTCATCCAGCAGGCCAAAAAAACGGGAAAATTTAACTATGATGCTCCGATTGCCGGTTTAAAAGCCCTAGATAAATATACCTTACAAATTACCCTGACCCGTTCAGATCTGAATTTTCCGTATATTCTGGCCTATGTGGCTTTTAGTGGTACCGCCCGGGAAGTGATCGAACATTATGGTCATCGGGCAGGTCAGCATCCGGTTGGAACAGGGGCGTATCAATTACACAAATATGTACCGCGTAGCCGTATTGAACTGACCGCCAACCCAAATTATCGTGGTTTTGTCTGGAACTTTAAGGGCGATGGTTCCGAATGGGATCAACGTATTATCAAAGCCATGCAAGGCAAGCAGATGCCGCAAATTGGCAAGGTCAAAATCAGTATTATTGAAGAGGAACAGTCTCGCTGGCTGGCTTTAAAGTCTGGACAACTGGACTATGACAAACTCACTGCGAGCGGCGCCGAACAGGCACTGGAAAATAAGCAGCTGAAAAGTGAATACAAGAAAAAAGGCATCCTGCATTATCCGAATAAAGAACCGGAAATCACCTATACCATCATGAATATGCGTGATCCGGTGATTGGTGGGAACTCACTGGAAAAAATTGCACTACGCCGTGCCATTGCCTTGTCCTATAACCAGAAAGAAGCCATCCAGCAGCTATATAAGGGCCATGCTGTTAAAGCTGAAATGATTCTTCCTGAAGGCGTGGGCGGATATAACCCGAATTATAGAAGCAGCATTGCCTACAACCCATTGATTGCCAATAAACTGCTCGATCGTTTTGGCTACAAGAAAGGCGTCGACGGTTACCGCACCTTGCCTGATGGCAAACCATTGGTTCTGAAAATGAACTCGACTAGCTCAAGCTCTTCCGTTATTTCTGCGGAGCTATGGAAAAAGAACCTGGATGCAATCGGGGTAAAAGTTGAATTTAAAGTCAGTAACTTTGCCGACAATTTAAAAGAAGCCACTCAATGCAAACATATGATGTGGGGTGGCGCCTGGATTGCAGATTATCCGGAAGGGGAAAACTTTGCCCAGTTGCTGTATGGCCCAAATGCCCAGCAAGGTAACCTGAGCTGCTATACCTCTAAAGCCTATGACGCGCTGTATCAAACTGCGATGAAACTGCCGCCTCAGCAACGCACTCCATATTATGAGCAGATGAACCGCCAGATGGAGGCCGATAATCCATGGATTTTGCACAATACCCGGGTACGTAACTGGCTGATTCACCCACAGGTACAGGGCTTTAAGGCACATCCGGTGACTAGAGCAGTTTGGCAATATCTGGATATTGAACCTGTTAAAAAATAACTTGAGAAGATTAAGAACCAGTATGAATGTGAATACAAACGCTTTAAAAAAGCTGGCCAGTGGTGTCTTAATGGCCAGTTTAATGATGGCCGGTGCTGCACCCACATGGGCTGCCAATCCCGCCAATCCAAATAAAGTCTTAAAAACGGTCTTTCCCGCGGCTGAAACCGGTTTCGACCCCGGTTATATCCATGACCGTTATTCGGCCAAGATTAACTCTGCGATTTTCGAAACCTTATATACCTATGATTATCTGGCTTCCCCAGCGAAACTGGTGCCATTGACTGCGGTAGATATGCCTCAGGTCAGTGCAGATGGTTTGACTTATACGATTAAAGTTAAAAAGGGCATTTACTTTGCGGATGATCCGGTCTTTGGCGGTAAAAAACGTGAACTGACTGCCTATGACTATGCTTATTCTCTAAAGCGTCTCTTAGATCCAAAGCTTAATTCACCAAATAGCTGGTTGCTGGATGGTCGGATCAAAGGGCTGGAAGCATGGACAGCCATGGCCAAAAAAAATGGCAAAGTCTATGAAAATCCATTTGAAGGCATTCAGACTCCAGACCGCTATACGCTGGTACTCAAGCTGAATAATCCAGATCAGAACTTTCCGATGTTGCTGGCACACGGCCCGGCTGCTGCAGTCGCCCGCGAAGTCATTGAAAAGTACAAAGACAAAGCTGGCTGGGTGATGAGTAAACCGGTCGGTACAGGACCTTATGTGCTTAGCCGCTGGACACCGGGATCACGCATTATCTTAAAGCCGAATCCGGCTTACCGTGGTTTTGTATGGAATTATAAAGCCAATAGTGCAGAAGACCAGGCGATTGTCAGTGCGATGCAGGGCAAAAAAATGCCTCAAATCGGCACCATTGATGTGCGTGTGATTGAAGAAGCACAATCACGGATGCTGGCATTTAAGAAAAATGAACTGGACTTGCTCGAAATTGAGGGTGATATCGTCGTTCAGGCCCTCGATGGCGATAAATTAAAGCCTGAGCTGGCTCAGCAGGGGGTGAAGCTGTCACGTATTTTAGAGCCCTCCATTAGTTATCATTACTGGAATATGCAAAACCCGGTCGTGGGTGGTTTCGCGCCAGAAAAAATTGCCTTACGTCGTGCCATGGCGATGGCATTTTCTGTGGAAAACATGATCAATGTATTACTTAAGGGAGATGGAGCAAAACTCCACATGCCTATTCCCCCAGGAGTAGCAGGCTATTCACCGTCCTATAAAAGCAGTATTCCCTATTCAGTCAAAGCAGCCAACATGTTGCTCGACCGCTATAACTACAAGATCGGTGCAGATGGCTGGCGCAAGACGCCTGAAGGTAAACCTCTGGTGATTGAACTGATTACTGGGAATACCAGTCGGGGCCAGCAGCAGGGTGAATTCTGGAAAAAGACCCTGGACAGTATCCATATTCAGCTGACCAGTAAGGCCATGCCATTCGCTGAAGGCATCAAGCTGGAAAAGCAATGTAAAACCATGTTTAAGAGTTCTGCATGGATTGCCGATTATCCAGATGCTGACAATTTTATGCAGTTGTTCTATGGCAAGAATGTCAATGTCACCAACAATGCCTGTTTCAAGCATCCTGAATTCGACCGTCTTTACGAGCAAACCCAGAGTATGCCACCAGGCCCTGAGCGTGATCTGCTTTATCGCAAAATGACCCGGATTCTCGAAGTCAACATGCCGACCTTGATGCTCTATAGCACCTACCGTAATGCCTTGACCCAACCCCAAATTATTGGACATAAGTCCCATCCGATTCTGTCTTCAGAATGGATGTATATCGATATTAATACGAAAAATTAAGAAAAAATCTGGAGATGAATATGAAATCAAAATCTTTAAAATTAAGTACCTTATGTTTAATGATGATGGGGGGATATCAAGGTGTAGCGGCAGATACCCAAGTACAGCTGCTGCCATTATTCAAGGCTGCAGAAATTCCGTCTTTATGTGATGCCAGTCTGGCTTCCATGCAAAAAGATATCCAGATATTTGAAAATAAGAAAATTAAAAATAAAGCCAAGGCAGGGCCTTATCTGGCTGAATGGGATGAGTTGCATGCCAAAGCCCGGGATTTCGGTGCAGCAGTAGGGCTGTACAGTAATGTCGATCCGGATCCTGCATTGCGTCAGGCAGCCGATGACTGTGAACTTAAAATCAGCAAATACCAGACCACCCTGTATCAGAATCCGAAACTGTATGCCCAGTTCAAGAAACTGAAAGCCAGCGATCCGATTGATCAGAAATTTTTAGAAGATATTCTCGAGCAGTTTGAGAACACCGGGGTACAACTCAGTGCAGAAAAACAGAAACGACTGAAAGAAATTATTGAAGAAAGTACCAAACTGGGGCAGGATTTTTCCAAAAATGTGCGGGATAACCCTGAAAAAGTTGAATTTACTCCAGCTGAAATGAAAGGCCTGCCAGAAAGTTACATCGCAAATTTAAAGAAAAATGAAAAGGGCAATTATCTGCTTGGCTTTGATTATCCGGAATACCAGCCTTTTATGGAGCTGGCAGAAAGTGATGAAGCACGCAAACGTTACCAAACCGCTTACACGCGTCGCGGGACCGAACAAAACCTGCAATTCATGAAAAATGCCATTGATCTGCGTTATGAAATGGCACAACTTTTTGACAAGGAAAGCTATGCCCATTCTGCACTTGAATTCCGCATGGCCAAAACTCCGGAAGCAGTGAACGGTTTTCTGGATGAGGTTTATGCCAAAGTCGCACCTCTAGAAAAGCAAGATGTAGAACAATTACGCCAGTTCAAGGCTGAAACTTTAAAAGTTCCAGTAGAGAAAGCAGAAATTACCCGCTGGAATCAGGGTTACTGGAGTGAAAAACTGCGTCAGGCCAAATACAAGGTAGACCAGGAAAAATTGCGGGATTATTTCCCGACAGAAGCATCGCAAAAATGGTTATTCGCTATTTCTTCGGAACTCTACGGCATTGAATTCAAGCCGGTGAAAGTCAAAGCCTGGCATGATGAAGTGGAATATTATGCGGTACATGACAAAGCTACGGGCGAATTCCTTGGCGGATTATATGTTGATAAATACCCGCGTGAAGGCAAATATGGGCATGCAGCTGTCTGGGGAGCTTATGGCGGCAGTACCCTGAATCAGCGTCGTCCGGTATCGGTACTGGTGACCAATTTTAACCGTAAGGGCTTGAACAGCAATGAACTGGAAACCTTTGTGCATGAAATGGGTCATGCCTTGCACGGGATTCTTTCGAAGACCCGCTATACAGAACAATCTGGTACTTCGGTAGAGCGTGACTTTGTTGAAGCGCCGTCACAGATGTACGAAGAGTGGGCACGTCGTCTGGAAACCTTGTCAAAAGTAGCAGATTACTGTGAGCCGGCATGTCCTCGGGTGGATGCTGCCATGACCGAGCGCTTAAAGAATGTGAAGAATTACGGCCGAGGCCTGCATTATGCCCGTCAGGCTTTATATGCCCAATATGATATGGCCCTGCATGGTAAAGATGCAAAAAACATTGAGCCTTTAAAACTCTGGCAGGATATGGAAGGCAAGACCGCCTTGGGTTATGTCAGCGGTCAGCAGTTCCCGGGACAGTTCGGGCATCTGATGGGCGGCTATCAGGCAGGTTACTACAGCTATATGTGGTCTGAAGTCATTGCCCTGGATATGCTTTCATCCTTTGGTGATCAGCTCATGGACAAGAAAGTCGGTGCGCATTATCGTAATACGGTCCTGGCTCAAGGCGGACAAAAGCATGGCGAGCAAATGGTGAAAGACTTCTTGGGTCGTGATCCGGACAGCAAAGCTTTCTTTAATGAAATCTCTGGAAAAAATTAAGGAAGGCAAGCGATGCTGGCATATATTATTCGACGGCTTTGGCAAATGATCCCGACCATGCTCGGGGTGATTTTGCTGATATTCCTGCTGTTTAACTGGGTAGGTGGAGACCCTGCCTATATTCTGGCCGGTAAAATGGCCAATGCGGAACAGATTGAAAACATCCGTCAGCAACTGGGTGTGGATCAACCGTATTACGTACAACTGTGGATCTTTATCAAGCAGATTTTAACCTTTGATTATGGGGTGAGCTGGAGTACCGGGGAATCGGTGGCACAGATTATCACCACCCGTTTGGGGCCCTCACTGACCATTCTGATTCCACTGACCATTCTGCAAACTATTATTTCTATCATTCTGGCTTTGGGTGTGGCTTCGGTTCGTGGTTCTTTGACTGATCGCATGATCATGATGCTGTGTACGATCGGTATGTCGATCAGTATTCTGGTATACATCATCGTGTTCCAGTATTTCCTGGCCTATGAACTGAGCTGGTTCCCGGTACAGGGCTGGAGCGATAATTTCGCTGATAATCTTTTCAAATATGCCTTGTTACCTGTGCTGATTATGTTGGTGGTCAGTATTGCACCAACACTACGCCTGTATCGTAGTTTTGTACTGGATGAAGTCAATCAGGACTATGTACGTACTGCGCGTGCCAAAGGCCTGGGTGAAAACCGTATCATGGGCGTGCATGTCCTGCGCAATGCCTCGATTCCGATTATTACCGATGTCATGGCAGGACTTCCGGCACTGCTGATTGGTGCTTTCCTGATCGAACGTTTTTTTGGTATTCCGGGAATTGGCCGTGAAGTCATTATTGCGGTAGAACGTTCTGATTTTCCTGTGATCAAAGCCATTACGGTCTATGTCGCTGCTGCGACCATGATATTCAACCTGATTGCCGATCTGATCTATAAATGGGTCGATCCGCGTGTACAGTTGAAGTAGGTGAATTATGCTGAGTGCGATATTTAAAAAAGAACAAGCGGCTGAAGCAGCACCTGAGTCGGCTTCAACAGGATTATGGCAACTGGCCATGCGCCGTTTGAAACGTGACCGGATTGCCATGTTTTCCCTGTATGTGGTGCTGTTTTATCTGCTGCTGCTGGTACTATCAATGAGCGGCCTGATTGCCAAAGACTGGAATAAAGAAGTGGCAGTCAGCTATGCACCGCCGAGTTTTATCAGTGCAGCGCCAGTTCCGGCTGCATCTGATACAGAGCAGAGCGCAGAATCTGTGCCTCTACCGGTCAATCCAGTGGATCCCTTAAAAGATGTCATTGCTGAATTGAATGCTGAAATTGCTGCTGAGCAGGGTGCTAGTGCAGGCATCGATTATTATGGAGTGGTCGATCCGCTGGCAGAAGACATGAAGGCCATTAATCAGGAACTCGGTGGCCAGCTGATGGATGAAAGTGGGGAACTCAAGCAAAGTCTGGTCTTCGGCGCCGATAAATGGGGACAGGATGTTTTACAGAAAACCATCAAGGGAGCTGAAACCTCGATTCTGGTTGGACTGATTGCAGCCTTTGTCGCTGTACTGACTGGGACTGCACTGGGTGCAATAGCAGGTTACTTTGGTGGTTGGGTCGATGATGTCCTAAACTGGTTCTATAATATCTTTACCTCGATTCCCTATCTGTTACTGGTTTTGGCGATTGCCGCAGTGTTACAGCAGAAAGGTATTTTATCAATCATCCTGATTTTAGGTCTGACTGGCTGGACCGGGGTCTTCCGTTTGGTTCGTGCCGAATACATGAAACATACAGCACGTGAATATGTGCTGGCTGCCAAGGCGATTGGCGTGAGTAATATGCGTCGTATGTTTGTCCATATTTTTCCCAATGTCAGCCATATTGCCCTGGTGCAGATGTCTATTCTGGTGGTGGCATTTATCAAGTCTGAAGTCATTTTGAGCTTCCTTGGTTTCGGTGTGCCTATCGGGGTAGTGTCATGGGGCAGTATGCTAAATGAAGCGCAAAGCGAGCTGATTTTGGGTAAATGGTGGCAACTGGCGGCAGCCTCAATCGCCATGGCGGTATTGGTGACTGCATTCTCGATGTTTACCGATGCACTCCGTGATGCATTAGATCCAAAACTGAAATAGGAGCGCAACGATGTCTGAAATCAATCCAAGCACAGCACCTGCGCTACTTCGCGTAGAAAATCTGCGAGTCAGTTTTAAAGGTGAAAATAAAGAATATATTGAAACCGTAAAAGGAGTTTCTTTCGAGATTCCGGCCAATACCACGGTTGCACTGGTAGGCGAATCGGGGAGTGGCAAGTCGGTCACTTCCCTGGCCACTATGGGCCTGCTTCCGGCAGAAAGCGCACGTATTTCAGAAGATAGCCAGATTATCTTTGAAGGGAAAAACCTGCTCAAGCTTAAAACCCGTGAAATGCGCCAGATGTGTGGCAAAGACATTGCCATGATTTTTCAGGAGCCGATGTCTTCGCTAAATCCGGTATTTACGGTAGGCATGCAGATTGCAGAAATCCTGCAACTACATTTGGGCATGAATAAAAAACAGGCGCGGCAACGTACCCTGGAACTGCTCAAAGAAGTGGGGATCCCTGCGCCAGAAACTAAAATTGATGCCTATCCGGGGCAGCTTTCCGGTGGACAGCAACAACGGGTCATGATTGCCATGGCCATTGCTTGTGAACCTAAACTATTGATTGCAGATGAACCGACCACGGCCCTGGATGTGACTATTCAAAAGCAGATTCTGGACTTGCTGGAATCGCTACGTCAGCGTCGCCAGATGTCGATGCTGTTTATTACCCATGATCTGGCATTGGTTGGTGAAATTGCCGATCAGGTGATTGTAATGCGCCATGGGGAAATCCGTGAACAGGGTCCGGTTCGGGAGGTGCTGGACCGGCCTCAGGACATGTATACCAAAGCCTTGTTACATTGCCGTCCACAATTGTCGCAACGTCCGTTACGTTTGCCGATGATTAGTGATTTTATGAAACAGGATGGTTCAACCTGGCTGGAAGATATCCGTCTGAATACTCAGCTTCCGCAACGTTCACGTGGGCTAAAGGGTGGAGAGGAAATTATTCTGGATGTACGGGATCTAAAGAAATCTTTTTATAGTCGTAAAGGACTGTTTGGCAAAGATGAATTTCAGGCAGTAAAAGGGGTTTCTTTCCAGCTGGCCAAAGGCAAGACCTTGGGGCTGGTCGGGGAATCCGGTTCGGGTAAAACCACCATTGGCTTGTTGCTGATGCGTCTGCAACAGGCTACGGGTGGCAAGGCACTGTTTCAGGGTCGGGACATTCTGGACATGTCGGAACAGGAGTTTACCCAGTATCAACGTAAAATCCAGATCATTTTCCAGAATCCCTATGCTTCGCTGAATCCACGTTTTACTGTTGGACAAATCCTGATGGAACCGATGCAGATTCACAAGATTGGTCAGGATGATGCTGAACGCAAACAAATGGCCTTGGACCTGCTGGAGCGGGTCAGCTTGCCTGCACAGGCTTTTTATCGTTACCCGCATGAGTTTTCCGGTGGTCAGCGCCAGCGGATTGCAATTGCACGTTGCCTGACCTTAAAACCCGAGATTTTAATCTGTGATGAATCGGTTTCGGCGCTGGATGTATCAGTACAGGCGCAGGTGCTGAATTTACTACAAGATTTACAGGATGAATTTGGACTGAGCTATATCTTTATTTCGCATGATTTGTCGGTAGTAAAATATATTTCTGATCAGATCATGGTGATGAATCATGGGGAGCTGGTGGAAATTGCCAATTCGGATGAGCTGTATCAATCCCCACAGCATGAATATACCAAGCGTTTACTCGGTGCCATTCCGCAAGGGATTCCACAAAGTGCCTGATACATAAGGCATAAAAAAAGTCAGGCAATGTGCCTGACTTTTTTTATTTATCTTAATTAAAACTTTTTAAAGCCTTTGTTGACACCGTATGGACGACGCGGCGCATTTTCATCACGCTCTTCGCGGCGACCAAAACCTTGATCAGGACGGTTTTCACGACGCACAAACTGAGTGCCATTCTGGTTTTCAGCTCTGTCACGACGACCATAAGCATTGTCATCACGACGCTCACGGCCAGTGTTGTTTTGTGGTTGCTCATCGCTGTCACGACGTTGCTGACGCAAGAAACCGCCACGGCGTGCAGCCATCGGTTTGTCTTGCATACGCTCGTTACGGCGTTTCGCCATACCAAATAAGCCTGTACCTTGACGTGGCTTCAATTCCACAGCTTTGGTCAGGTTGTCGATATCGTTTTTATCCAGCTCAATCCAGCGACCAGTACGCAGTTCACGTGGCAAAATCACAGTACCATAACGGGTACGCAGTAGACGGCTGACTTTCAGACCTTGTGATTCAAAGATACGACGTACTTCACGGTTACGACCTTCTTTCACCACGACCTGGAACCAACGGTTGATCCCGTCACCGCCCAATTCAGAGAAAGATTCGAATTTTGCCGGACCATCGTCAAGCACTACGCCTTTGAGCATGTTGTTGCGAATTTGTGGTGTAACTTCACCCATGACACGAACTGCATATTCACGTTCGATTTCATTCGATGGGTGCATCAAGCGATTCGCAAGCTCACCATCATTTGTGAACAATAGCAGACCGGTCGAGTTAATATCCAGACGACCCACCATCACCCAGCGATCGCCCGGAATAGCAGGCAACTGTTCAAACACGGTCGGACGGTTTTCAGGATCGCTACGTGAGCAGATCTCGCCTTCAGGCTTGTAGTAGATAATGACACGACGACGGATTTCGTCTTCAATCTGGAAGGCAACTTTACGACCATCGATGCGAAGCTCATCACCTGGTTCGATTCTTTCACCCACTTGGGCAATTTGCCCGTTGACACTTACACGACCCGCGGCAATGACTTCTTCCATATAACGGCGAGAACCCAAACCAACGCGTGCAAGCACCTTTTGCAACTTTTCACTCATGACAGCATAACCTTAGAAATAATTATCAACAGTTCACCTATTTATGACTTCGGTGCATTCGCATCGAGGGCCATAAAAGCTTCCTTGGCATCCTGCAGGGGAGGCAATTGGCCCAAACTATTCAGGCCAAACGCATTTAAAAATTGTGGCGTTGTCATTAACAACGCAGGTCTTCCAGGGAGTTCACGAAATCCGGACTCTTTAATCCAGTTCCAGTCAAACAGCGTACGCAGGTTTTGACTGTTATTCGTAACACCACGAATCTGTTCAATATCCGCTCGAGTCACTGGCTGGTGATAAGCAATCACTGCAAGCGTCTCCAGTAATGAAGGCGATAAGCGAGCCGGTCGCTCAGGCCAGGTCTGTGCAATAATATTACGATATTTTGCACGCACTTGAAAACGATAACCTTGTGCTGTTTCAATCAGTTCGATCGAACGGCCATGCATCAGCATGGAAAGTTGTTGTAAATACTGACGTAATTCCTGCTTGCTATAGCGATCCTGAAAAGCTTCTTTCAGACGAGCCAATGAAACCGCGGAGTCGCTGGCAAAAATAATGGCTTCAAGCTGCATCAATACTTCATGCAGATTATCTTCTGCAGATAACAGCGTATTTTGATCGAGTGTCATTGACTAGCTCCTTGAATTGCGAGCGGGGCTTCAATACCTGTAGCAATAATCTGAATTTTTTGTTGTCGGGTCAGTTCCAGCACCGCCATAAAGGTTACCACCATACCCATACGGCCTTGGCTCGGTTTTAACAAGTCCTTAAAGCTGAGTATTGCGCCAGTTTCAATACAACTTTCAATATAGGCAATACGTTCTTCCAGCAGTACCGGTTCCTGTTGCACCTGATGAATCACGGGTTCAGGACGATTAAATATACAAAGCAAGGCATCACGCAATAAATCGCTTGAATAGCCTTCATTCGGCTGCTGGATTTCGCCCAAACTGACGTTGGTGGTGAAAGTGTCACGTTCCAGAATCGGCATCTGGCCCAGACGTTCTGCTGCCTGTTTAATTCTTAAATAATTTTCTAAACGGTCAATCAGTTCTTGTTTTGGATCCTGTTCAATCGCAGTCAGGCTTTTCGGTTTCGGCAAAAGCAAACGTGATTTCAGATCTGCCAGTAAGGCCGCCATCACCATATAGTCGGCCGTCAGCTCGATGTTCAGGGATTTCATCGCGTCCATATAAGACAAATACTGCGCTGCAATCGGCGCGATATCGACCTGTAACAGATCAAAACCGTTTTTTTGAATCAGGTAAATTAAAAAGTCGAGTGGGCCTTCAAAATGTTCTAATAAGATTTCAAATGCCGCTGGAGGAATGTACAGATCCTCTGGAATTGTATCCTGCCAT
This sequence comes from Acinetobacter sp. L-24, assembly GCF_056857555.1. The sequence goes on from NZ_JBSXNI010000027.1 coordinate 80,448, forward strand.
TCATCCAGAACCCGAATGTGCGGAGCAGATTCCATAGTGTTATGGATAATTTGAGTCATTACAATTATAGGCCACGCGAATTTTCAAAGGCATGCAAAGGCTTGATTTTCGGTATCTGATCGAAAGAAAAGCACAGGATTAAGCGTTGTCATTGTACTGGAAAAGTAACTTTAAATAAATTAAATAAGCTGTCAAAGCCATAAAAACTTAAAAAAATAATGGAATTTATCAGCTCTTTCAAAATAGCACCGAGAAAAATGGCAGAATTGGGCAGCAAATGCCACGGTGATTTTTACGTTAAATTGGCTCTCATAATTAAGCGTATCTAGTAGATGATGCCAGTTGATTCACTTCAAAAAAACTCGATCAATACAATGACTCTCATTAAAAGAGAAAATAAGCTAGCTGGCAGGTATTGAATGATTTTTAAACGGATTTCCCATTAAAAAACATAAAATTAATAAGTATTAATAAAATATTTCCCCGTAATTTTTGGTCAAAAATCCCGCTATACTCTCGAAAAATAGTCAAGAATCACAAAAATCAATAAAAAGGTGAAGAAAGCATGCCACTTATTCTGGTTGTTATTGGGATGATCGCATTCGGGGGATTTTGGGCTTATCCCAAATATCAGATTATGCAGCTTGAAGATGAAGCACGCACAGGGCTGAAATCAGGCGGATTTTCAGCTTTTGCGGAACAGGCCCGACCTGTCATGCAGGCCATGAAAATGGATTTTAGTGTGCTGGATCAATATCCCAATATCCGTTTTTACATGCGGCATATGGCCTATGAGGGCGACCAGCTGGATGAGCGGATTAAACTGGATATGCAAGCCATGTCTTGTGAGTCAATCAATTCCTTTAAAGTCATGGAACCCAAGGCGCGTACAGCGATGCTCAATGTATTGGAAGAAGATCAGATTATTTTTCATGTGTATCTGAAAAATAAACTGGGTGAAGAGCTCATGCATCATGAACAGAAGCTATCGCAATGTCCAAATTTCATTGCGGTTCGTCATTATGAACGTGCTTCGGATTCTTAAACTGTCTTTGCCAGCCACTGCATACCTGTCGAATTGAAAAGAATAAAACTGCAACCTCTCACCCTATGCTTTTTTAGATTTTCATGGTGAGGAATGATTGTATTCCTTGGTCGCAAATTCAATGATACGTTGGCAAGTCTCTGCCAGGCATACATTTTGGTTTGAATAGATCTGCAACAACTGTCTCGCTACAGCCAACGTCAGGAAAAATTGGTACTCAGTATGATCAATATTTACAGTGGGATGGGAAGGAAAATGTGCTTCGACCATGACTGCCTTGGATTGCAGTGTCCAAGGCAGTTCTGCATAGATTAAATCCTGTGCAGAAAATTCATGCTGATTTAGCAGGAGATAAAATAAATCCATTCATTTTGACTCCGCGAATGTTTGTAGGAATTTCTCAAGCGTCGTTTATTCAAAGGCGCTGACATCTCCCATACCACGACGAATCACTTCTGGATGATCACCAGATAAATCTACAATAGAGGTCGTGCTCAACGTGCCTAAACCACTATCTACAAAAACATCAATGCGTTTGCCCAGCTGCATTTCAATATCATAAGGATCATCGAGTGGGTCAGTCTGTCCCGGTAAAATCAGGGTAGAAGTCAATAACGGCTCACCGAGTTCTTTCAGTAACAGCTGACATACCGGATTATTCGGAATGCGTAGACCAATAGTTTTCTTCTTGGGATGCATCAACCGACGTGGCACTTCACTGGTCGCAGGTAAAATAAAGGTCGTGATGGCCGGTGTATTATTTTTCAGCAAACGGTACATGGCATTGTCCACTTTGGCATAAGTGGCAATATCGGATAAATCACAGCACAGAATCGCATATTGATGCTTTGGGCCCAAACCACGAATTTGCGCAATCCGCTCCATGGCACTCTTGTTCCCAATCTGGCAACCAATCGCATAGGCCGCATCAGTGGGATAGACCACCACATCACCCGCACGGATACGTTCCACTGCCTGACTGATTAAGCGGGGTTGCGGATTGTCTGGGTGTACGCGTAAATGCAGCATAGAGACTACTCCAAGCTTGGGCTGATGGCTTATTATGTGGCGCTCAGGCAAGATCTGGCAATCATAAAAAAGGTAGATTTGTGTAATTTAATCAAGCATTTCACGTATAAATTCATCAGATTGTAAACTTTTGCCACCTCTGATGCAGATACAGATACATTGGATAAAGCGTGCTGCATCACGTGGAAGTTTGGCTGTACCATTAAAATAAGCCTGTACTTGAGCGTAGACATTATCTTTAAAGCTGGCACCATCACCGCCGTCGCCAGCCAGGTTATCCAAAGAAACCCGGAATTTACGGCCAAAAGCCTGGGCAAACATCCATTCAATCGCCTGTGGCTTGATTTCGACCTGTTCAAATAAAGCCTGCTGTTCGCGGGTGCGGCCATCCGGTGCATACCAGTAACCCAGATCAGGCAACAGACGGCGTTTGTCTCCGGCAATGGTCCAGTGACTGATTTCATGCAAGGCACTATTAAAGAAACCATGCGCAAACTGGATCAGGGCAGGACGGTCTGCGCTGGCAGGGAAATATTCTGGTTCAAATTCGCCGCGCACTAAAGTGACATTTAAATGGGAAAACCAGTGATTAAAGTGTAAGATGAGCCAATCCACTTGCTGCGCTTCTGACGATAAATTCGCCCATGGCGAGAGTTGCACTTGTTGTGTTGAACTGTCAGAATCAAGGCTTGGAATTGTGCTAACGAGTGATGAAACATTCACTTCTGTTTGCGGCTGCAACAGATGCATGACTTGAGTTACCCAAATGGTCTGTCGAAATAAGTACAAAATTGTATCTTAATCTTTGACAGAGTACTGATGAATTTGTAGAATTGCCGCCTTAATTATGTCAGCAAATACCTTTCCGGCACAGATTGAGCCGTTTAAATGGGCTGAACAGGGCTTTAAATGGTCAGGTCAACTGCCTTTATCCCGCTTTGTTCGTATCGCTCGTGAAGCTGTTGGATCAATTGATGATCAATTGATTAACATAGACTGTAAGCTATCAATGGATGCCTATCATCGTATTGCATGGCTAGATGGTCACGTTGAAACAAAAGTTCCTATGGAATGCCAGCGTTGTCTGGAAACTGTAGAAATTGAACTGGTTTCATCGTTCCATTTAGCACTTGTGGATGATGAGTCACTGATAGAGCGCTTGGATGAGGATGCTGATTTCATCGTCCTAGGTGAAAGTGAAGCAACGACCAAAGGTGATTATGATGCACCGGCGACCGCTGATTTGCTCGCGCTGATAGAAGATGAACTGTTATTGTTGATGCCGTTGTCGCCTAAACATGAGTTTTGTGAACATAAGCATCAACCTGCCGTAGAAGAAGTGGCTGAAGAAAAACGGGACAACCCGTTTGAAGTTTTGGCTGCTTTGAAGGGTAAACTTAACTAATTTTTGTGTTATACTCTTGTGTATAAGACAATCGAATTTGTTCTGATCCATTTTTTCGATCTTTGTAAGGAGCCATCATGGCCGTTCAGCAAAACCGTAAAAGTCGCTCTCGCCGTGACATGCGCCGTTCACATGACGCTTTAACCGAGAATGCATTAACTGTAGACCAAGCTACTGGCGAGACTCACCGTCGTCACCACGTATCTAAAGATGGTATCTACCGTGGTCGTCAATTATTCGCTAAAGCATCTGCTGAATAATTGGTGATGTATTAAGCGTCAAGCTTAGTAGAAAAAATGGGAGCATTTAGCTCCCTTTTTTTTGTCTTTGATTTTTAGGTGTATCGGTTTTTTGTTGTATTTGGCAATTACCGCCAGCAAAATTACATGCTAAATTGCGCTCCACAATGATTTAGGTGGTCTTATTGGTCAGTCTTCTTGTTAGGATTGAAGAAGCACACCTCTTGAATGAAAGGATTTTATTATGTCTGCTACACCACTCGAACAAGCAGTGCCAGCAACAAAAACTGCATTTGTGTTTCCGGGTCAGGGTTCACAAAAAGCTGGTATGCTGGCTGAGCTTGCAGAACAGTTTGCAAGTATTCGCGAGACATTTGCAGAAGCATCTGAAGCCGTCGGTTTTGATCTGTGGCAGATTGCGCAAACTGGCGAAGGTCTGGATCAAACTGAATTTACCCAGCCGGTATTGCTGACTGCAAGTATTGCCTTATGGCGCGTGTGGTTAGAATCTGGCGGTGTAGCACCGAAATATCTGGCAGGCCATTCACTGGGTGAATACAGCGCACTGGTTGCATCAGGTGCTTTAAGCCTGGGTGATGCTGCGAAGCTAGTGAACTTGCGTGGCAAACTCATGCAGACTGCTGTACCTCAGGGTGTGGGTGCGATGGCTGCCATTTTGGGTCTGGACGATGCCAAAGTGATTGAGCTGTGTGCACAAGCAACTGCAGCAGGCGAAGGTTCTGTCGAAGCGGCGAACTACAATGCGCAAGGGCAGGTTGTCGTTGCAGGCAATAAAGATCGCGTTGAAGCAGTGATGGCATTGGCCAAAGAAAACGGCGGAAAAGCGATTGCATTGCCAGTATCGGTTCCATCGCATTGTTCATTAATGAAACCTGCCGCTGAACAGTTTGCTCCGGCATTGGAACAAACCGCCATTGAGCTGCCACGCATTCCTGTATTACAAAATGTAGGCGCGCAAGCAGCAACCAATGTAGATGAATTGCGTCAGGCGTTGACCGCGCAACTTTATGAGTCGGTACAATGGACTAAAACCTTACAATTCCTTCAAGATGAAGGTGTTGAGTACATCGTAGAATGTGGTCCGGGTAATGTATTGACCAACTTGGCGAAACGCTTGCCGAATATTCAAAAAGCACTTCCACTGGACAGTCAATCCCGTCTGGAAGATGCATTAAACACCGTATTGGCGGCAGAAGGGAAAAGTGCATGACACAGGAACGTAAAGTTGCTCTGGTAACAGGTGCAAGTCGTGGTATTGGTGCTGCGATCGCACAACAGTTGATTCAAGACGGTTATTTTGTCATAGGTACTGCAACGTCTGAAGCAGGTGCGGAAAAATTATCTGCACAGTTTGCTGAAAATGGCGCTGGAAAAGTACTAGATGTACGTGATGGTGCTGCGATTGATGCGCTGGTAACGGACATTGAACAGAACTATGGTCCAGTCCTTGCGTTGGTCAATAATGCTGGTATTACCAAAGACAATTTGCTGCTGCGTATGTCTGAAGATGACTGGGATGATATTTTAAATATTCACCTGAAAGCAGTTTACCGTTTGTCTAAGCGCGTACTCAAAGGCATGACCAAGGCGCGTTTCGGTCGCATCATCAACATCAGTTCTGTGGTGGCACACTTTGCCAACCCGGGTCAGGCCAACTATTCTGCTGCCAAAGCAGGTATTGAAGCATTTAGCCGTAGCCTTGCCAAAGAAATGGGTAGCCGTCAGATTACCGTAAACTCGGTAGCACCAGGTTTTATTGCGACTGAAATGACTGAGCAGCTAAGCGAAGAAATTCGTAAAAAGATGACTGAGCAGGTGGCATTAAACCGTTTAGGTGATCCGCAGGATATCGCAAATGCCGTAAGTTTCTTGGCTTCAGATAAAGCCAGTTACATTACTGGTACAGTTATGCATGTAAATGGGGGCTTATACATGAGCTAAGCTCAAGTATAAACTTTCCAAATTTTTTAGATTCAATTAAACTAACGGCATTAAAAACGCCACAAGCAATGAGGAGAATTCCTGTGAGCGATATCGAACAACGTGTTAAGCAAGCAGTTGCAGAACAACTTGGTATCAAAATCGAAGAGATTAAAAACGAAGCGTCTTTCATGGATGACTTAGGTGCAGATTCTCTAGATCTAGTTGAACTTGTTATGTCTTTCGAAAATGATTTCGACATCACGATTCCTGATGAAGATTCTAACGAAATCACAACTGTTCAATCTGCAATTGACTACGTTTCTAAGAAACTAGGTTAATCGCCGATTTCAGCTTTGCTGAACATAAAGACCACCCTTGAGGTGGTTTTTTTGTGTTTGCTTTTCACATGAATAGAGGTTTTACAATCCATTACCTTTCTGTCACCAATGACTAACTATCTCTATAGAGTTTTCATTATAAAAATAAGAGTGATGTGACATTAACAACAAGAATGGAGTCCGCTATGGGTCTTTTTGATTTTGTAAAAGGTATCGGTAAGAAGAATACAGCTGCTGCGGAACCACAGGCTGCCCCTACAACGACAACGCCGGCTGCAGCACAACCTGCAGAGCCTTCTGCTCAGGAAGTGGCAAATAAATTACTCGGCCATGTGAAAAGTCTGGGCCTTCCGATCACTGGCTTATCCATTAGTTATAATTCCGCTTCTGATCTGGCGACGATCAGAGGTCAGGTACAAAGTCAGGCCGATCGTGAAAAGATTGTTCTGGCCGTGGGTAATATTGATCATGTCGCCAAAGTGGATGATCAGCTTACGGTGAGCAGTCCTGAACCGGAAAGTAAATTTTACACGGTGAAATCAGGTGACAGTCTGTCGAAAATCTCAAAAGAATTTTATGGTGATGCCAATCAGTATAATAAGATTTTTGAAGCCAACCGTCCGTTGCTCAAAGATGCAGATGATATTTTCCCGGGACAGGTGCTCCGCATTCCTGCTTAAGATTTAATAATTCCAATCAATGTTCGATCTCAAAGCCCCGTTTGGGGCTTTGTTGTTTTTGTCCGTAGCTTTAAAAAGCCATCATTACTAAATACCTAGGTCCAGATATAAACTTTCTTTGACTTCTTCCATCACTACATAACTGTGGGATGAAGCAGAAGCGGGCAGTTTTTTTAGTAAATCTCCCAACAGGCGGCGATAGGCACTCATTTCCTTTAAACGCGCTTTGACCAGATAATCAAAATCACCGGAAATTAAATGGCATTCCAGGACTTCCGGAATCTCAGTCAAATTGCGTGCCACCTGATCAAAGACATCACCTGATTTGGCTGAGAGTTTGATTTCCAGAAATACCAGCAAACTACGTTCTAGCATTTCCGGATTTAGACGGGCGTAATAACCCATGATGATGCCTTCGCGTTCCAGCCGTTTTACCCGTTCTGAACAGGGTGTGGTTGATAGATTGACGCGTGCTGCAAGTTCGCTAATGGCAATCCGGCCATCGCGTTGCAGGATGTCTAGAATCATGCGGTCAATGCGGTCTAATTTGCGCATCAATATTTCCCTCTTTTTTTTAATTCTGCCCGAAAAAATATTTATTCCACTGAATATACAGTCTGAATATAGTGAATTTAACTATTAAAGCAAAAATATACTAGTGAAATAAACTGAAAAGATGTTTGAGGGTTAAGGTAATGCGCGTATTGGTTTTAGGTAGTGGTGTGATTGGTGTGGCAAGCGCTTACTATCTGGCGCAGCAGGGAGCAACCGTGACTGTGTTGGATCGTCAGGCAGGTCCGGCGCAAGAAACCAGCTTCGGTAATGCCGGGCAGATTTCTCCAGGATATTCGACCCCTTGGGCTGCACCAGGTATTCCGTTTAAGGCAGTCAAATGGATGTTTCAGCATCATGCACCGTTGGCGATTAATGTCGATGGCAGCTTGTGGCAATTGCAGTGGATGGCACAAATGCTGAAAAACTGTAATGCCCAGCATTATGCAGTCAATAAAGAACGGATGGTGCGTGTGGCTGAATACAGCCGTGACTGTTTACGTAATTTGCGCCGTGATATTGGCATCTCTTATGAAAACCGCGCGAAAGGTACTTTGCAGATTTTCCGTAAAGATGCGCAGCTGGATGCAGTTCAGCGCGATATCGAAGTTCTGAAGGAAACTGGAGTTGAGTTTGAACTGCTGGATCGCGATGGACTGGCGCGTGTAGAACCGGCATTGGCACAGGCAAAAGACAAACTGGTGGGTGGTCTTCATTTACCCAATGATGAAACAGGTGACTGCTATCTGTTTACCAATGCCCTGGCAGAACATGCCAAAGGGATGGGTGTAGAGTTTAAGTTCAATCAAAACGTTGAAAAGCTGATTGTAGAAGGTGACCAGATCAAAGGTGTTCTGGTGAATGGTCAGGTGCTCACGGCAGATAAATATGTGCTGGCCTTTGGTAGTTATTCACGTGATTTCCTTAAACCGCTTGAACTGAATTTGCCGGTATATCCAGTAAAAGGTTATTCATTAACCATTCCTATTCTAGATCCAGCCTTCGCTCCGCAATCTACCGTGCTGGATGAAACCTATAAAATTGCAATCACCCGTTTCGACCAGCGCATCCGCGTCGGTGGTATGGCAGAACTGAGTGGTTTTAACCTGGGTCTGAATGAAGATCGTCGCGGCACGCTGGAAATGGTGACCCGTGATTTATTCCCAGGGGGTGACATGAATCAGGCCAGCTTCTGGACAGGCCTGCGTCCAATGACCCCGGACAGTACGCCAATTATTGGAAAAACCCGTTTTAAAAATCTGTTCCTGAATACCGGACATGGCACGCTGGGCTGGACCATGGCTTGTGGTTCAGGAAAATTAATCAGCGATCTGGTCTTGGCCCGTGATCCTGAAATCAGCACCGAAGGTCTGTCATTGGCGCGCTATCACCAAGCGGCCTAAGGCCATCTGAGGCGGAATATTCAAGGAGGAATGTATGCCACGTCCCATTACTGCGATCATTCATCAACAGGCGCTTGGGCATAATTTAAGTGTGGCGCGCCAATATATGCCCAATAGTCAGGTATTTGCCGTGGTCAAGGCCAATGCCTATGGGCACGGGATTGAACGTGTCTATGCTGGACTTGAAGGTGCAGACGGTTTTGCCTTTCTGGATATTGAAGAGGGCGCGCGGCTACGTGCGCTGGGATGCAAGAAGCCGCTAATGTTGCTCGAAGGTATTTTCGCTTTTGAGGATTTATTTGCATGTGTGAAGCATGAAATGAGCTTTGCCATTCATTCCCGACATCAAGTGCAATGGCTGAAACAGTTTGCCGAAATAGCGCCGGATGCACAGTTTGATGTGTATTTGAAAATGAACAGCGGCATGAACCGTCTGGGTTTCGAGCCGCAGCAATATGCAGAGATCTGGCAGGAACTGCATCAGCTGAATAATGTGCGTTCAACCACGCATATGACCCATTTCTCCGATGCGGATGGTCAGCGTTTTGGGCAGGACGGAATTCAGCATCAAAACCTGATTTTTAGCCAGGCCATTCAGGGACTTGAGGGTAAAACCTCACTCAGCAATAGTGCAGCCATTCTGCGGCATCATCAAACCCTTCATTCCGATATTGTACGTAGCGGCATCATGCTGTATGGCAGTTCACCAGATTATCCAACACACACGATTCAAGACTGGAATCTGCAACCGAGCATGAGCTTACGCAGTGAAATTATCGCCATTCAAATGATCCAGACAGGTGAGAGCATTGGCTATGGTTCCAAATTTATCGCCACGCAGAATATGCGGATCGGCATTGTGGCCTGTGGCTATGCGGATGGTTATCAACGACTATCGGCGACCGGTACACCTGTGCTGGTCGATTCAATCAAAACACAGACATTAGGTCGGGTCAGTATGGATATGCTGGCGGTAGATCTGACTGCGCTGCCGCAGGCGAATGTGGGGAGTGAAGTGGTACTTTGGGGACGATCTTCCCAAGGTGTGACTTTGCCGATTGATGAGGTGGCGGCCAGTTCAGGCACGATTGGCTATGAGCTGATGTGTGCGGTGACCGCCCGGGTTCATTTCCAGATTGACGCTTAAATTTTTAATTTAAATTTTATTTAAATATCCCAAATAAGGAAGATTAGCATGACACAGGACAATACAGCCATTCAGCGACTCAACAGCAATCAAATCATGAGTGCGGTGACGATTCATCATCAAACTGTGTATCTATCAGGTCAGGTGCCGAATAGCACAGATCTGGATGTACGAGGCCAAACACAGGAAGTCTTTGCAAAAATTGAGGAATTGCTCGCACTGGCAAATACTGATAAAAGCCGGCTGATTTCTGCACAATTATTTGTCAAGCATCTGGATGATTTTCAAACCGTGAATCAGCTTTGGGTAGAATGGTTACAAGGTCATGGCACGCCGGCACGTGCCACGATTCAGGCAGATTTGGTCAATCCGGACTGGCTGATTGAAATTGCAGTTATTGCAGCTCAAGCTTAATTGAATTTTTGATATTGAAATCTCCCATGCAATGATTTAAGTCGTTTTAGTGCAGTAAATCTCACTGAATAGCGCAGTAAAAAGTATGAAAATGTCATAATAAGCGTTCGAGGACTGAACGTTGTAAATTCAGCTTGATGCTGTTGTAAAGATTAAAAAGGATGTAAAAATGAAAACCACCCCGGACACAGAAGACGTAAAATCGTCGCCGCATGAGTTACAACGAAAACTCTCTAACCGACATTTGCAGTTAATCGCCATTGGTGGCTGTATCGGTACCGGCTTGTTTATGGGATCGGGAAAAACCATCTCCCTGGCAGGCCCTTCAATTTTGATCATTTATATGATCATTGGTGGCATGTTCTTCTTCCTGATGCGTGCGTTGGGTGAAATGCTGCTGTCTAATCTGCATTACAAATCTTTTATTGATATGGCCCATGACCTGATCGGGCCGGGTGCTGGTTATTATATTGGCTGGTCGTACTGGCTGGGTTGGGTGCTGGTAGGGATTGCCGATCTCGCGGCGATTATTAACTATTTGAGTTTCTGGCTGCCTGAAGGCATGGCCTTTACCCCGATGGGGCAGGCCATGATTAGTGTGGGTTGTGTGCTGTTTATTCTCGCGATTAACTTGGTCACGGTAAAACTGTTTGGTGAGATTGAATTCTGGTTCGCACTAATCAAGATTTTAGCCATTCTTGGTTTGATCTTTGTCGGTGGTTATATGGTGTTTAGCGGTTTTCAGGCACCGAGTGGCGCCGTCGCCAGCTTTAGTAATGTCTGGGCGCATGGTGGCTTATTTCCCAAAGGCTTTACTGGTTTTCTGGCAGGCTTCCAGATTGCCATGTTTGCCTTTGTCGGGGTGGAACTGCTCGGTACGATGGCGGCAGAAACCAAAGATCCGGAAAAGAATTTACCCAAAGCGGTCAACGCCATTCCTACGCGGATCATTCTGTTCTATGTATTGTCATTGCTGATGATCATGTCAGTTACACCATGGCATTTGATTCCTGCGGATCAAAGTCCATTTGTGAGTTTGTTCCTGTATGCCGGTATTCCAACTTCAGCCATTATCATGAACCTGGTGGTATTGTCGTCAGTGATGTCCTCTATGAACAGTGGGGTATTCTCGACCAGTCGTATGTTGTTTGGTTTGGCACGTGATGGACAGGCGCCTCAAGCTTTAGCGCGGTTATCTAGTCGGGCAGTACCAGCCACAGGGTTATTTTTCTCCTGTGCTTTTATTATGTTGGGGGCAGCATTTCAGTATTTTGTACCAAACACCATGGAAGCTTTTACTCTGGCAAGTTCGCTGTGTGTGATCCTGTTTATTAGTATCTGGAGCATCATCATGGTGTGCTATATCCGTTACCGTAAGCAGCAACCGCAAAAGCATGCCGCCTCGAACTTTAAAATGCCGGGTGGGGTATGGATGTCTTATGTGGTATTGGCATTCCTGTTATTCGCCTTGATTATTTTAAGCCTGGAACCTGACACTCTAAAAGCTCTGATGATCAGTCCTTTATGGTTGATTATTCTGGCGGTGACCTATCGACTGCTGTATAAGCCACGTATGCGTCAGCGTGGTAATCATTAAATATTCAGACATAAAAAATCCCCGACTGATCGGGGATTTTTTTTGATTGCGTGGGTGAATTAGAAAGTAGGTTTAACCACGACTAAAATCACCACTGCAAATAAGATCAAGGTTGGCATCTCATTAAAATAACGCCAAAACTTGTGTGACTTGTAGTGTGCATTACCAATCAGCTTCTTGCGGTAATAACCACACACCAGATGGTAAATCACCAATAAGCCGACCAGGCCGACTTTAAGGTAAAACCATAAGGCTTCATGGTAATGACGCGTTGCATCACCCCAATCCACCAGAAAGTGTGCCGTAATCAAGGTGGCCAACATGGCTGGCCACATGATGCCACGGTACAACTTGCGTTCCATGACTTCAAAGCGTTGATGACTGATGGCATCTTCGCTCATGGCATGATAAACATATAAACGTGGCAAGTAGAACAAAGCCGCGAACCAGCAAACTACTGCAATAATATGTAATGCTTTTACCCACAAGAAAGCATCAGAAGGAGCATCCATCAAGTCACCCTAAACTGGGCAGCTTAGCCTTCCCATTTTTTGAAAATGAGACAAGCATTTACGCCGCCGAAACCGAAACTGTTACTCATCACAGTATTCAATTTTGCGTCACGTTTTTCAAGCACGATATCAAACGGTTTCGCGCCTTCATCCAGCTCGGTCACGTTGATGTTTGGCGCAATAAAGTCATTCTGCATCATCAGAACTGAATAAATCGCTTCCTGAACACCAGCAGCACCCAGACTGTGACCCGTCATTGATTTGGTTGAGCTGAGTGGAGGAACCTGACCTTCACCAAAAGCACGTTCCATTGCTTTAAGTTCTGTGATGTCACCCGCTGGAGTAGAAGTACCATGCGTATTTACATAGTCAATTTTATCGACACCGTGTTGTTTTGCTTCTTCTAAAGCCATTAGTACGCAACGCGTTGCACCTTCACCAGATGGTGCAACCATGTCGGCACCATCACTGTTTGCAGCATAGCCAACCACTTCAGCTAAGATATTTGCGCCACGCGCTTTCGCATGTTCCAAAGACTCAAGGATCACAAAACCACCACCACCGGCAATCACGAAACCGTCACGGTCTGCAGAATAAGGGCGTGATGCTGTTTCAGGGCTGTCATTGTATTTAGAGCAAAGTGCGCCCATCGCATCAAACAACAAGCTTTGTGACCAGTGATCTTCTTCACCGCCACCCGCCAGCATTAAATCTTGTTTGCCGAGTTGAATCAGGTTGTAGGCATAACCAATCGCATCCGCAGAGGTTGCACATGCACTAGTAATGGTATGTGCCACGCCTTGTAATTTGAATGCAACGCCAACGTTAGCCGTAATGGTGTTGGTCATATTACGTGGTACAAAGAAAGGGCCGACTTTACGCGCACCTTTGGTTTGCAATAATTCGTTCATTTCAATAACGGAAGCAGTTGAACCGCCACCTGAACCACCCGCGATACCATAACGTGGGTTGCCAGCTAAGTCTTCAACCTTTAAACCTGCATGTTCAACCGCAGCAAGAGCTGAGTTATATGCATACATCGCACATACACCCATAAAGCGTTTCAGTTTGCGGTCGATCCCATCGAAATCCTGCTCGGCTGCAGCACTGACATGACTTTTGAAATTGAGTTCAGCATAAGTCGGATTAAAACGTGTTCCTGAAATCCCGTTTTGTAAAGAATGGTTTACATCCTCTAATGTATTACCAATACATGAGTTAATACCCATGCCAGTGATGACAACACGTTTCATCTACAGATCCTTATAGTTTGCTCTATGCTCAGCGGCAGATATCTGGGTTTTAAAATCGCCCAATCCAGCGCTTAGCCTTATTTCATGATGGGGAACATGATAGCAGAAAGACTTTTGAAATCTTATGGCAAATGTTATGCCGTGTGACAGTCGGTTGAGTTTGTGAGTCGGCATGTAGGGGTTTTACTAAATGAAACAGAATAAAGTTGAGATAAACGCTGACTACACCTAGTATTTATACCAAATACAAGCACATGAATGCTGAGGTAAAAAATGGTAAATGCTAATAATAAACAATCTAATGGTCTGATTTCGAATGCCTTTGGAGTGGCGAAAAAGTTCAGTTCAACCGGATTGGATTTGTTGAATCATGTTGCGCCGGATTCGGTGACTAAAGCGCTGAAGCCTTCTAACTCCGATCAGGTGATTGACGGTTCGGCGAAGACGAAAAGCGCTTTTTCAGCTAAAAAATATGATAATCCTCAGCAAATGCTTCGCGAGCATCTTCCAAATGTCTCTCGTCAACTTCTCGGGCGCCGCTTTAATACCGTGAATAATGTCGCGCATTTTGTTTCTCCAGACTTAACCGAAAAAGTGTCTAACTACTTTTATGAGCGTCTGAATCAATTTAGTAATCAAACCAGTTCGGTTGATGCCATTCTGAATGAAGCTGGAGCGAAAGATTTAGAAGAATTGACTCAGGACGTCGACCGATCCAAGCGAATTTCACAGGCTTTAGGTGAACAAAACAAATGGATTGCGACGGTTCAGGGTGCAGTGAGTGGTGCTTCAGGGATGCTTGGCACCGCGATTGATATTCCCGCTTCTTTACTGATGGCGTTGCGTACCATTTATCAAGTCGGTCGCTCTTATGGTTTTGACCTGAGCAAAGAAGATGATCAGGAAATCGTCCAGCATATCTTTAGACAGATCGACCTGAGCCTGATTGCAGAAAAGCAAACCTTGTTATTGGGTTTAAAAGCGTTAAGTAATACCCTTAAAACTCATGATATCTCCCAGCTACAAGCCATGCTAGGTTCTGATAATGATGTCAGCGCTATCAAACAATGGCTAAGTCGTCATGAGGGAGAGGCTAAATGGGAATGGATGAATCATCTGCCAAAAATTTCGATTCTGGAGCGATTAACCAAACTAACGCCTCTGGCAAGTGCAGGTATTGGTGCAGTATATAGCCACCGTTTTGTCGAGGATGTAAATCAGAAAGCTCAAGAAGCATTCTCACATGCACGCCAATACCTGATTCAGCATCAGGATTCGCAATTGTCTCCTTATGCTGCCTATGAAAAAGCAGTCAGTTTGTTACAACAGGCAACTCCGAAACTCCTAAATGGTGCCTCTCACGACGTTGAGCCTGCGAAAGATAAGCCGATCATGGATAAAGATATTGCGATTGAGGGCAATAACACGATTACCCAAGTCAAGCTGGTCAAAAAAGAGCAGAATGATCTAAGCTCTGAAGAAGCAGAAGTGAAGAAAGATGAAAAGGTGAGTGAAGGGCTGGAAGCGCTTAACGATGAGTTGGTTGAACCTGCGGTAGATAAGCAGTCGCAACAACCCGCTTTAACCAAAACTTCATTTGATCCGGAAATCGAAGCTGAACTGCATCCAGAAGCTGCTGACGAGGCAGAAGCTGCTACAGAGACTTCACAGCAGGGCGTAGACGATCAAGAAAATTCGAAAACTGAATCTGAAGCTCAAGATGTGACTAAAAAAGTCAGTAAAAATTCAAAAAAATAAGCGAATTTTGAAGGTAAATAAAAGCAGGCAAATGTCGTGAGAAACGGTATTTGCTTGGCTTGAGTAGGTTGACCAATTTTGCATCTTGAATTACAATTGCATGCCCTCAAAAAGTAGTAGTTTTTTGGGGCTTTTTATTAACGGGAGAATTGCCAAATGGCAACAACAAATCAGTTGATCCGCAAGGGTCGTACGACTTTAGTTGAAAAATCTAAAGTTCCTGCGTTGAAGGCTTGTCCACAGCGCCGTGGTGTTTGTACACGTGTTTACACAACTACACCTAAAAAACCTAACTCAGCAATGCGTAAAGTTTGCCGTGTTCGCTTAACTTCAGGTTTCGAAGTTTCTAGCTACATCGGTGGTGAAGGCCATAACCTACAAGAGCACAGTGTTGTTCTTATCCGTGGTGGTCGTGTTAAAGACTTACCAGGTGTACGTTACCATACCGTTCGTGGTTCTTTAGACTGTGCTGGTGTTAAAGATCGTAACCAGTCTCGTTCTAAATACGGTACTAAACGTCCTAAGAAATAATTCGTTAAGAATTAAATTTTAAGAACGTAGAACCGCAATCCTTTATCGTCTCGCTTGTCTGATTTCTGCATTAATTTTGTGAAAATTCCAAGCGACGTATAGTAAGGCCAGCGAGTAGTACATGACACTTTGTACTCATGCTGGATAAACCTGAAGTGTCATCTTTATAGGTAGTTTAAAATGCCAAGACGTCGCGTAGTCGCTGCTCGTGAAATCCTTCCGGATCCTAAGTTCAGCAGCCAAACAATCGCTAAATTCATGAACCACGTAATGCAAGATGGTAAAAAATCTATTGCTGAAAGTATCGTTTACGGTGCTTTAGACCGCGTTCAAGAAAAATCTAAAGTAGACCCAGTTGAATTTTTCGAGACTACTCTTGAAAAAGTTCGTCCTATGGTCGAAGTAAAAGCACGCCGTGTTGGTGGTGCTACATACCAAGTTCCTATGGAAGTACGCCCATCCCGTCGTACTGCTCTAGCGATGCGTTGGTTAGTAGATGCTGCTGCTAAGCGTTCTGAAAAAACTATGGCTTTACGTCTTGCTGGCGAGTTGCTTGATGCATCTGAAGGCAAAGGCGCTGCGGTTAAGAAACGTGAAGATGTGCACCGTATGGCTGAAGCCAACAAAGCATTCTCTCACTACCGTTTCTAAGCAGATAAAACAGGCCCTATTCAGGAGGGTGATAAGACCGTCATGGTTTTGTCACCAAAGCGCTTTAAGTTGCTATGCAGCTTAAAGCGTCCTGTTTTAAACAACAAAATTTAGGAATGCTAGAAATCATGGCACGTCAAACCCCAATTTCTCGTTATCGTAACATTGGTATTTCCGCGCACATTGATGCGGGTAAAACCACAACTACAGAACGTATTCTGTTCTACACAGGTGTATCTCACAAAATTGGTGAAGTACACGATGGTGCAGCAACAATGGACTGGATGGAGCAAGAGCAAGAACGTGGTATTACCATTACTTCTGCTGCTACGACTACATTCTGGTCAGGTATGTCTAAACAGTTCCCTGAACACCGTATCAACGTAATTGATACACCGGGACACGTTGACTTCACAATTGAAGTTGAACGTTCTATGCGTGTTCTTGATGGTGCGTGTATGGTTTACTGTGCTGTAGGTGGTGTACAACCTCAGTCTGAAACTGTATGGCGTCAAGCGAACAAATACCAAGTGCCTCGTTTAGCATTCGTGAACAAGATGGACCGTACTGGTGCCAACTTCTTCCGTGTTGTTGAACAAATGAAAACACGTTTAGGTGCATCTCCAGTACCTGTAGTAATCCCTGTTGGCGCTGAAGAAAACTTCCAAGGCGTAATCGACTTGATCGAAATGAAAGCGATCATTTGGGACGAAGCTTCACAAGGTATGAAGTTTGAATACGGTGAAATCCCGGCTGAACTTCAAGAAACTGCTGAAGAATGGCGTACAAACATGGTTGAAGCTGCTGCTGAAGCTTCTGAAGAGTTAATGGATGAATACCTGAACAATGGCGATTTGACTAAAGAACAAATCGTTGCTGGTCTACGTGTCCAAACTTTGGCTTGTCAAATTCAACCAATGCTTTGTGGTACAGCATTCAAAAACAAAGGTGTTCAACGTATGTTGGACGCAGTAATTGAATTCTTACCGTCGCCTACAGAAGTTAAAGCGATTGAAGGTGTTCTTGACGATAAGGCTGAAACTAAAGCGATTCGTGAAGCATCTGACGAAGCTCCGTTCTCTGCACTTGCGTTCAAAATCATGAACGACAAATTCGTAGGTAACTTAACTTTCGTACGTGTTTACTCTGGTGTTCTTAAACAAGGTGATTCTGTTTATAACCCAGTTAAATCTAAACGTGAACGTATCGGCCGTATCGTGCAAATGCACGCGAACGATCGTCAAGACGTTGAAGAAATTCGTGCGGGTGATATCGCTGCGTGTGTAGGTCTTAAAGACGTAACTACAGGTGATACACTTTGTGATGAGAAAAATGTCATCACACTTGAGCGTATGGAATTCCCAGAGCCAGTAATTGCATTGGCTGTTGAACCAAAAACTAAAGCTGACCAAGAAAAAATGTCAATTGCTTTAGGTCGTTTGGCTAAGGAAGATCCATCATTCCGCGTTCGTACTGATGAAGAGTCAGGTCAAACAATCATCGCTGGTATGGGTGAACTTCACCTTGACATTATTGTTGACCGTATGAAGCGTGAATTCGGTGTTGAAGCAAACATTGGTAAACCAATGGTTTCTTACCGTGAAACGATCAAAAAGTCAGTTGAGCAAGAAGGTAAATTCGTTCGTCAAACTGGTGGTAAAGGTAAATTTGGTCACGTATACGTACGTTTAGAGCCAATGGATGCTGATGCTGGTAAAGACTACGAGTTCGTTGAAGAAGTTGTTGGTGGTGTAGTTCCTAAAGAATTCTTCGGTGCTGTGGATAAAGGTATCCAAGAGCGTATGAAGAATGGTGTCCTTGCTGGTTACCCAGTAGTTGGCATTAAAGCTACATTGTTTGACGGTTCTTACCACGATGTCGATTCGGACGAATTATCGTTCAAGATGGCTGGTTCTTATGCCTTCCGTGACGGTTTCATGAAAGCAGATCCTGTTCTTCTTGAACCTATCATGAAAGTTGAAGTAGAAACTCCAGAAGACTACATGGGCGATATCATGGGTGACTTAAACCGTCGTCGTGGTATGGTTCAAGGTATGGATGACTTGCCTGGTGGTACTAAAGCAATTAAAGCTGAGGTTCCACTTGCTGAGATGTTTGGTTACGCGACTCAAATGCGTTCTATGTCTCAAGGCCGTGCAACATACTCTATGGAATTTGCTAAATATGCTGAAACTCCACGTAACGTGGCTGAAGGCATCATTTCTAAATTCCAGTCTGGCGGTAAAAAAGGTGACGACGAGTAATCTTTCGATTACTATAAGCCCAAACTAATTCATAGTTAAAAACCAAGTGCTCATGCAGTGATCCTGCATGAGTAGTTTAAAAAGGAAGATCTCATGGCTAAGGCTAAGTTTGAACGTAATAAGCCACACGTTAACGTGGGCACAATTGGTCACGTTGACCATGGTAAAACAACTTTAACAGCTGCAATTGCAACTGTATGTGCGAAGAAATTCGGTGGCGAAGCGAAAGACTA